>NZ_JBSRZI010000006.1:0-277596 GCF_054057495.1 Mucilaginibacter sp. UYNi724
CTATACTTTAAATGCGAGGCTTCACCTTTTACTTTAACTACCTTGTAACTCATTTTGTTGACCATTTATTAGTCAACTTTTTTCAGGACGAGACAAAATATAAAAGGCCCCGATTTATCGGGGCCTTTTGAATAATTAAATGATATATAGCTTAGTGCAATACCAAAGTCTGCTTTCTATCCGGGCCTACAGATAACCATTTGATAGGTACTTCTAATTCGGCTTCTAAAAAGTCGATGTATGATTGTAATTTCTCCGGGATCTCGTTCAGTTCGGTTATGCCGGTAATGTCTTCTTTCCAACCGTCAATTTCTTTCAACACAGGCACGGCATCAACCGAGCAAATATCGTACGGCATGTAATCGATCTGTTCGCCTAAATAATTGTAGTGGGTACAAGCGTATATCTTTTCGAAACCGCTTAGCACATCAGCCTTGGTCATCACCATTTGGGTAACGCCATTCAGCATAATGGCATATTTAAGGGCGGGCAGGTCTATCCAACCGCAACGGCGCGGCCTGCCTGTAGTAGCACCAAACTCGTGGCCTATGCGGCGCAGTTCTTCGCCCGTCTCGTCATTCAATTCGGTAGGGAAGGGGCCGCCACCAACACGGGTACAATAAGCTTTAAAAATACCTATCACATCACCAATTTGGCGCGGCGCTATACCTAAACCGGTACAAGCACCGGCCGCGGTAGTATTCGATGAAGTAACAAACGGGTAAGAACCGAAATCAATATCCAGCATAGCGCCTTGTGCGCCCTCAGCTAATACTTTTTTACCTTCTTTAATGTAGTTGTTCACCAAATGCTCACTATCAACCAGCGGGAATAGCTTAATCAGTTCAACGGCCTCAAAAAACGCTGCTTCGCGCTCGCTAAAGTCGGCAACCTCGCCATACATTGCCTGTAGCATCGAGGTATGTTTGTCAACCAGTTTTTGGTATTTTTCTTTAAAATCGGGCAGGGTGATATCGCCAATGCGCAAACCGTTACGGCCTGTTTTATCCATGTAAGTTGGGCCGATACCTTTTAGGGTAGAACCAATTTTACCGTCGCCCATTTTCTTTTCAGACGCGGCATCAAGCAACTGGTGGGTAGGTAGAATAAGGTGCGCCTTTTTGGCTATCATCAAATTCTTTTTGGCCAACAGGTCGTGGCCTGCATCTTTCAGCTTATCAAGTTCCTTTTTCAGGGTTATAGGGTCAATAACAACGCCGTTACCAATCAGGTTCATGGTGTTGTCAAAGAAAATACCCGAAGGGATGGTGTTCAGTACAAATTTTTTGCCTTCAAACTCTAAGGTGTGGCCGGCATTGGGGCCGCCCTGGAAACGCGCTATCAGGTCGTACCCTGCGCTTAGTACATCAACAATTTTACCTTTACCTTCGTCGCCCCACTGGAGGCCTAATAATACGTCAACAGCCATTAAATGATATCTTTATCTTGAAAATAAGTTTTGAATGAATATGTTTTTATTGCGCTTTCCTGTCGCAAAAGCCTGCGCGCAGTTTGGTGCAGTTACCGTAAAGGTTTAGCGAGTGGTGTTTAATTTCGAACTTTAAAATATCACCCATCATGCTCTGGATCTGCTGGATCCTCGGGTCGCAAAACTCAACTACCTTACCGCAATCTATGCAGATGATGTGATCGTGTTGTTTGTAGCCGTATGATTTTTCGAACTGGGCCATGTTTTTGCCAAACTGGTGTTTGGTTACCAGGTCGCACGATACCAGTAATTCGAGGGTATTATAAACCGTAGCGCGGCTTACTCGGTATTTCTTGTTCTTCATGTGGATGTATAACGATTCCACATCAAAATGGTCTGTCCTTGAATAGATCTCTTCAAGTATGGCGAAGCGTTCCGGGGTTTTCCGGAGGCTTTTATTTTCGAGATAGGCCTCAAAAATCTTTTTCACCAACGCAATGGTTTCCTGTACAGGCATAATGTTAAATTAACAGGGCAAAGGTATTAATAAAATATAATATAGAGCCAAGAAACAAGAGTCGAGAAATAAGAAATTGAATAATACCTTCTACTTACAGAAGATATTTTAAAGAACTTTATTTAAGTTAGGTTAAGGGTATTTATTCTCATAACAATAGCGTCAGGAATCAAGAAGTCAAGAGCCAAGAAATGTCCACGATCTTTGAAAATACTTTTTGTCCTGGCTCTTGGTTCTAATTTCTTGTCTCTCTGTTAAGATGCTTTTTCCACTACCGAATCAAACCTTATCACCGATGTAATACCCTTTACCTGGTTCAGTTTTTTGATCAGGTTATCCAGGTGTTCGGTATCGTTCACATAAACCATTATCGCGCCTTCAAAAATACCGTTATCGCTATCCACCGTAATAGAACGGATGTTTACTTTAAAGTCGGTTGATATAACAGTAGTAAGCTTGTTTATCAAACCAACATCATCAATACCCCTTATGCGCAGGCCGGTTAAAAATGCCAGTTCCAATTGTTTGGTCCACTTGGCTTTTACAATGCGGTAACCATAATTGGCCATCAGTTTGGCAGCATTAGGGCAGTTGGTGCGGTGGATCTTGATGCCATCGCTAACGGTAACAAAGCCAAACACATCATCGCCCGGGATGGGGTTACAACAATTGGCAAGTTTGTAATCTATTTTTTGCAGATCTTCACCAAACAGCAACACGTCGCTATCCTTAGTTTTTATATTGCGGACGATGCTCTGTAGTTGTTCGTGCTCAATTTTATCCTGCGGTTTGTTCTCAATTACCTTTTCTGATGCCTGGTACTCCTTCAGGTCCTTCATATCAATCTGGCCTTTGGCCACGTTGTAGAAAAGGTCCTGCGTGGACGGCAGCTTAAAGTAGTAGCTAAGTTTATGGATGTTCTCGGAGTTATAAGTGATCTTAAGCGATTTCATCTTCCGCTCCAAAATCTCCTTGCCATCATCGGCAACCTTACGTTTCTCTTCTTTAAGGGCCGATTTAATTTTGGCTTTTGCCTTAGCCGTAACCACAAAGCTAAGCCAGTCTTCTTTAGGTACCTGCTTGCCCGAGGTGATGATCTCTACCTGGTCGCCGTTTTGCAGTTTGTAGCTAAGGGGTACCAGTTTATGGTTCACCTTGGCGCCAATACAGCCCGCGCCCACATCTGTGTGGATCTCGAAGGCAAAATCAAGCGCGGTGGCGTTAAGCGGCAATTGGATCAGCGCGCCTTTAGGCGTAAAAATGAAGATCTCGTCGCTAAACAGGTTCATCTTAAAATCATCCAAAAAGTCGAGCGCGTTCGAGTCAGGGTTCTTTAGCATATCCCTAACTTTTTGTACCCAAAGGTCCAGGCCGCTATCGGTAGACGATTCCTTATATTTCCAATGCGCCGCGAAACCCTTCTCGGCAATCTCGTTCATCCGTTTGGTACGGATCTGTACCTCCACCCATTGCCCGCGGGGGCCCATTACGGTGGTATGCAGCGATTCGTAACCGTTTGCCTTTGGCGATGAGATCCAGTCGCGCAGCCTGTCGGGGTTTGGCCTGTACAGGTCGGTAACTATCGAGTATGCCTTCCAGCAATCAGCTTTTTCATTCTCGGGCGTGCTGTCTAATACGATGCGGATGGCGAACAAGTCATACACCTCCTCGAACGGGATGGCTTTTTTCTTCATCTTGTTCCAGATGGAGTGGATAGATTTTGGGCGGCCAAAAAGCTCGCCATGCACATCCTGGCTTTCCAGCACTTTATTTACAGGGTCAATAAAGTCGCGGATAAATTTCTCTCGCTCGGTTTTTTTCTCGTTTAGTTTATTTTTGATGAACTGGTAAGTTTCGCGCTCCATGTATTTCATGGAGAGGTCTTCCAGTTCGGATTTTATGGCGTATAATCCCAGGCGGTGGGCAAGGGGCGCGTACAGGTACACCGTTTCTGACGATAGCTTAAGCTGCTTATCGCGCGGCATAAACTCCATGGTACGCATGTTGTGCAACCTATCGGCCAGTTTAATCAGTATTACCCTCACATCATCAGCAAGGGTAAGCAGCATTTTACGGAAATTTTCGGCCTGTAACGAGCTGTTAGTATCAAACACGCCCGATATTTTGGTTAGGCCGTCAATAATCTTGGCGACTTTTTTACCAAACTCCAGCTCAATATCTTCCAGGGTAACATCGGTATCTTCCACAACATCGTGCAGCAGGGCACAAACGATAGATGTGGTACCCAAACCTATCTCTTCGGCAGCTATTTGGGCTACTGCGATGGGGTGGTATATATAAGGCTCGCCGCTTTTGCGGCGCATATCTTTATGGCTCTCCAAAGCCATCTCAAAGGCCTTGCGTATCATACGTTTATCTCCCTTTTGCAGGGTAGATTTACTTGCGCGCAGCAATGCCCGGTATCTCTTCAGGATCTCTTTTTTCTCAGCTTCCAGGTCAATCACTAAATCTTTCATGTATCGGTATGGGGTATTAGTACAATAAACCCGCAAACATTAAATTTTATTGCAGGTTTATATAAAATAACAAAATAAAATGCGTTAATTTTGTATCAAGTAAAAATATGAAATTTATTATTTCTCTTTTGTTGTTTTGTTGCGTGTTTGGGAGCTTAAAAGCCCAGGACGACAAACCTGCTAAACCGGTAGTACTTGGCAAAAATGATACCATTAAGGTGTATATGACCAAGCTGGATGGTGAGCTGGTACCCTGGATCGTAGAACCGGAGGTACGCATTGTAGATACACGCATTTTTGCCAGCGAACAGGACAGGCTTGATTACCTGCGTTTACGCTATAATGTTAAAAAAGTAATGCCTTATGCGCGCTATGCCGGCCAGCGTTACCGCCAGTTACAGCGCGACCTTGCCCTTACCGGCGATAAAAAGAAGCAAAAGGAATTGATGAAAGCCTGCGAGAACGAGATTAAAACCTTGTTTAATCACGATATCAAGAATCTGACAATTAGTCAGGGTGAGGTATTGATAAAATTGGTGAGCCGCGAAACAGGCAACACCAGCTTTGCTTTAGCTAAAGAACTTAAGGGTGGTTTTAACGCCTTCGTTTTCCAATCGGTAGCCCGTTTATTTGGGCATAACCTCAAAGAAACGTACGACCCTGCCGAACAGCGCGACATTGAACAGATACTGCGCGACGCCGGATACGTTTCGAGCTACAACTAAATGGATAACGACAGTATTTACCCGTTCACAGTTGAGAAACTGAATGGCGAGCATATAGGCCTTGCCGACTACCAGGATAAAGTTTTACTGATCGTGAATATCGCGTCGCAATGCGGTTTTACCCCACAACTGCAAGACCTGAGCGACCTTAAAAAAGAATTTGCAGATCAGGATTTTGAAATATTGGCTTTCCCATCAGATGATTTTGGCGGACAAGAACCACTTGAAGGTGACGCAATAGCCACCTTTTGCAGCAACTACGGCAATAATTTTCCCATTTTTGAAAAAAGCCGTGTGCGCGGCGAGTTTGCTATCCCGCTGTATAAATATCTGGCAGGCAGCTCAAAGCCGCGCTGGAATTTCCACAAGTACCTGGTTGACAGGAACGGCAAGGTTGTTGATTTCTTTTACCCGTTCACCAAACCTACATCATCTAAAATAAAGAAAAAGATACAGCGACTTTTGGCTGCTGTACCTAAATAATGTGCTGTTTATGAAATTAGATATTTTAGTTTTACCCGTACACCCGGACGATGCCGAACTGGGCTGTGCAGGCACCATATTAAAACATATAAAACTTGGCCACAAAGTTGGCGTTGTAGACCTTACCCGAGGCGAACTGGGTACCCGTGGCTCGGCCGAGATCCGCGATATGGAAGCCGCTAAGGCCGCCGAAATATTAGGTTTGACCATAAGAGAAAACCTGGCGATCCCTGATGGGTTTTTTACTAACACGCGAGAGTACCAGTTAAAGGTGATAGCGGCTATCCGTAAGTTTCAACCGGAGATCGTGATCACCAACGCCTATCAAGACCGCCACCCCGATCATGGGCGTGCTAATGAACTGGTAGAGGCATCCGCGTTTTTATCGGGCCTACGCCGGATAGAAACTTTTGAAGACGGGCAGTTACAGGAACCATGGCGCCCAACACAGGTGCTCCATTTTATACAGGACAGGTACATTAAACCGGATATTATTGTAGATGTTACCGAGTTTTGGGATACCAAAATAGAGAGTATTTATGCTTACGGTTCACAGTTCCACAACCCCGATTACAACGAGGACGAACCACAAACCTACATCTCGTCGCCGGATTTCATAGAGCAAATAAACGGCCGTGGCCGCGAGTTTGGAAAAAGCATCAACACCAAATACGGCGAAGGCTTTACATCAAGGAAGATACTTGGTGTAGATAATTTGTTTGATTTGAGGTAGGTGTTTTAAGCCTTTGTTGGTGTTGTCACCAACAAATATCGGATAACGCAAAAGGCCACTCTATTTGAGTGGCCTTTTGCGTTAGAGTGGCTTTACTTAAACGCCTACGTATTCGAAACGGTTGTTTTCGTTGCTGCGTTCGCGTTTAAGTTTGTTGTCTTTGGCAAGCTTTAGTAAGATGCCCGACAATTCGGAAGTTTTAAATTCCGAATCGAATTTTTCTTTGCAATATTCTGCAATAGATGATATAGAGTGCGGTGTTTTAAAATAATCGCTGCTTAGCAATTGGTTTAGCACCTTGGTAGCACCCGGTTTTTTACGGCCGTGTTCCTCGTTCACTTCATTTTCTCTTAATGGCCTGCGTCCTCTTTTATTGAAAATTTCAGATCCTTCCGTATCACCCCGCTCTGTTTCCATAATCTCGTCTAAAAGCCTGTCAACCACTCTCACTTGTACAGCTTCAGACTGGAAAGAATTAACAACCTCAGCGATCTCTGTAAGTTGTTTTTTTAATTTTTCAATTTGTCTGTTCATCCTATTTATTGTACTATATGTATTTCAATAATGCGTTATTTTACGTTACGTGTATGTGCCTCAATGTATAACAACCTAAAGCACAATTATTAATTAATATTATAATAACGCCGTTTGGCAATTATAGTATTTGATAAATAAAAAAAGCCCCTGTTTGTGTCAAAACAAGGGCCTGTAGCAATATTATTACAGTTTAGTTATAGGCGCGGCAATATCTTTTCAAGCATTTGCATGCCCTCGTCAATATGGGTGTTATCCATGATAAGCGCCGGCCTGAAGCGGATGCTGCGGTCGCCACAACCCAGGTACATAATATTATTCTCTAAACCAATATTAATAAAGGTGTTCCGGGTATTAGCATCCGGGAAATCGAATGCGGTTAGCAGGCCTTTGCCACGTACATTGGTTACGATATTATTTTTGGCCGCGATATTTTTAAGGCTGGTTTGCAGGTACTCGCCAGTTTTGGCGGCTTGCTCGCAAAGGTCATCTTCTTCGATGATCTCCATGATCTTGGACGAGCGCACCATATCCACCAAACTACCACCCCAGGTAGAGTTTATGCGCGATGAAACGTTGAATACATTGTTCTCCACCTCATCCACCTTTTTGCCGGCCAGTATGCCGCAAACCTGCATTTTTTTACCGAAGGCCAAAATATCCGGCCGTGCTTTTTCGCCAAAGTGCTGGTGCAGCCAAAACTTACCGCTTAGGCCAACGCCCGTTTGCACTTCGTCATATATTAGCATCGCGTCGTTCTCATCAACCAATACGCGCAGTTGTTCTAAAAACTCCTGTCGAACGTGTTTATCACCACCTTCGGATAATACAGGCTCTATAATAATAGCGCAGATATCATCCGGGTTATCAGCAAAGGCTTTTTTTATCTGGGCGATGGATTTTGCTTCGCGATTAAGCAGGTCCTGTTTGTTTGCATCTGTTAACGGGAAGTGGATCTCCGGTAACGAAACCCTCGGCCAATCGAATTTGGCAAACCACTTGGTTTTAACAGGCTGGGTATTTGTTAAGCTTAAGGTATAGCCCGAGCGGCCGTGAAAAGCATTTTCGAAATGGATCACTTTAAAACCTTTTTCGGTTGTGTGGCCTTTGGCGAAGTTCTTTTGAACTTTCCAATCCATGGCAACTTTTAGCGCGTTCTCGATGGCTAATGAACCGCCTGCAATAAAAAAGGCGTGGGGCAAATAATCGGGGATGCCAACTCGACTAAAGGTATCTACAAACTGGGCGTATTGCTCGGTATAAATATCGGAGTTGGAGGGGTTGGTTAATGCAGCCAACATCAGGCTTTTCTTGAAGCCTTCGTCGTTTAGCATTTTTGGGTGGTTGTAACCCAGCGGTACCGAAGCAAAACAAGTAAAAAAGTCTAACAACGTGCGGTTGTTTTTAGCATCGTAAATATGAACGCCCTGGCTTTTTTCCATATCAAAGGTAAGGTCGAAACCATCGGCCAAAATATGCTTGCTAAGGGTAGCCTGAACGTTTTGTGGTGTTACTTGCAATTGGTACATAAAAGTAGAATTATTGGTTAAACAAATCTAACAAAAAGCCCTAAATAACAATAATTTAAAGGTTTTTATACCAATTGCCAAAAAAGTAACTTTAAATGAACTAAACCTATTTTTTGGACTAAAGCGGTTATTGGTATGCCAATAATTGATGTGCAGATGTGCAAATTTCAGATGTGCAGATGCTGGAAATTGGCGCATCTACACCATTATAGCTTGGAAAATTAATCATCTGCACATTTGCATATTTACGCATTTGTACACTACATAAATTTATCCTTCATCCCCAGCAACCCCCAAATGCCACCACTATGGATGGCAAGGATCTTGCTGCCGGGAGCGAAGTGGTCTTTAGCGGCGAGGTCGTAAATGGCGTAGAGCATTTTGCCGGTGTAGATTGGTTCTATGAGGATGCCCGTTTCTGCAACGAATTGTTTGATGAATTGGATCAGGTCTGGCGTGGTTTTGCCGTAGCCGCCGAAATGGTAATCGAGGTGCAATGTGTAATTGGCAGCAGAGGTGAGGAATCGGTTGATCTCATCGCGCATAAACCCGCCATTTTTTAGTACGGGGATAGCGTTGAATTGGGTGGATAGTCTAGCAGCGGTTAAGCCGTTGATGATGCCCGCCGCTGTGGTCCCGGTTCCGCAGGCGCAAAAGATGTGGTCGTAAGTTTGAGGAAGTTCCTGCACCAGTTCGCTTACACCTTTGGCGCCTTCGGCAGATGCGCCGCCTTCGTCAATAAAAAAGGCTTGTTCATCATCGCCAAAAAGCTTATGAAAGAGGGCCTGTTTATCGCGGTAGCTTTCCCTATCAGTAAAAAGCAATTGCATGCCGTGCAGTTTGCAAAGAAAAAGAGTGTCGTTCTCCACTTCCTCGCCCCGTACAATACCGGTAGCTTTAAAACCAAATTTAGCCGCCGCCGCCGCTGTTGCCAGTAAGTGATTGGAGTATGCCCCGCCGAAAGTTACGAGGTGCGTTTTGTTTTGCGTCTGCGCTTTTTGCAATACATACTTTAGCTTACGCCATTTATTGCCCGAAATAATGGGGTGAATGAGGTCGTCGCGCTTGATAAAAACCTTTAGCCCTTTTTCTGCGAATAGCTTGTTTTCTATCTGCTGTACGGGGCTGTATATGTCAAGGTTGAGATCCACGGGGTAAATTTAGGAAAATAATATGCGGAGCAATCGAATATTTAACTCACCCCGCGGCACTACGTGCGCGACCCTCTCTGCTGCGCAAAGAGGGTATCGAAAAAAGGGATTAAAAATAGTTAATCCCCCTCTTTGCGCAGCAGAGAGGGGGCAGGGGGTGAGTAAATTTCGTAAACTTTGAGTGTTCGTTATTTAACTCACCCCGCGGCACTACGTGCGCGACCCTCTCTGCTGCGCAAAGAGGGTATGGAAAAGGGATTAAAAATAGTTATTCCCCTCTTTGCGCAGCAGAGAGGGGCAGGGGGTGAATAAATTTCGTAAACTTTGAGTGTTCGTTATTTTACTCACCCCGCGGCACTACGTGCGCGACCCTCTCTGCTGCGCAAAGCGGGTGTGGAAAGGGGGATTGGAAATAGTTAATTCCCCTCTTTGCGCAGCAGAGAGGGGCAGGGGGGTGAGTCAGCCTCTTAAATTTTGCTCTATTTTTTGCAGTACACTTTCCATATCTTTTTCGATTTGATCATTTGTAAAACGCAATATTTTTAACCCTAAACCTTCTAACACGATATCCCTGTTCTTGTCATATTCCTTTTTATAAAGGTGCACGGGGCCATCCGCTTCTATAACCAATTTAGCTTCGTCACAATAAAAATCGGGGATATAATATTCATTTTTACCCATTACAGATCTTACGCAAACGGGGTGCTGCCTCAAGAATTTCATTCCCATAAAATTCCTGTTTCTTAAAATTTGCCAAAGCAGACTTTCTGCAGGCGTTTGTTTTTGTCTAAGGTCGCGGCAAAATTCGATTATGGTTGGCATGAGGGGAAAATACGAAATCAATCGCATATTCAACTCACCCCGCGGCACTACGTGCGCGACCCTCTCTGCTGCGCAAAGAGGGTATGGGAAAATGTTGGAGTAGGTTTGTTTTTGCTGCATTGCAAATTCTGTAAAAAATGGGGTGTTTAAACCCTCTTTCCGCGCAGCGAAGGTGGTCCAGCGAAGCAATGACCGGGTGAGTAAAATCTCAAATTTGTTAAAAGAGTTATAAGATGTATTCGTAAACCCTCTTTCCGCGCAGCGAAGGGAGGGTGGTCCAGCGAAGCAATGACCGGGTGAGTAAAATCTCAAATTGCTAAAGATTTATAAGATGCATTCCTAAACCCTCTTTCCGCGCAGCGAAGAGAGGGTGGTCGAGCGAAGCAATGACCGGGTGAGTAAACTAAACGCCATGCAATGAAATATGCCTCTCTAAGCGTAAATGCTTTTTTCTTACTTTTGCCACATGATTGATGAAACGGCCATAATTGATAGCGACGAGCAGGATCTGTTTGAACACCTGCGCGTAGTTGTTGATAAGGGGCAGTCGCTGTTAAGGATTGATAAGTTTTTGATGCACCGGGTGGAGAATGCTTCGCGTAACCGCATCCAAAATGCTATCGATGCAGGCAATGTGCTGGTGAACGATAAGATTATTAAGGCCAGTTACCGGGTAAAACCGCAGGATGTGATCTCGGTAGTTTTACCGCACCCGCCGCGCGATACGGAAGTTTACCCCGAAGATCTGCCGATCGAAATTGTTTACGAGGATAACGACGTACTGATCGTAAATAAGGCCGCCGGTATGGTGGTGCACCCCGGTTTTAATAATTACGAAGGCACCTTGGTTAATGCCCTGGTTTACCACTTTAACCAGCTCCCAACCTTGCCGGGTAACGATGGCCGACCGGGACTGGTGCACAGGATAGATAAAGATACATCGGGCCTGCTGCTTATCAGTAAGAATGAGCGCAGCATGAGTTACCTGGCCAAGCAGTTTTTCGATCACACTATAAACCGCAAATACCTGGCACTTGCCTGGGGCGATATCGCTGAGGATGGCACGGTTACGGGCTACATAGGCCGCAGCGTTAACGACCGCAGGGTAATGTCGATATACGATGACCCGGAGAAGGGGAAATGGTCGGTAACGCATTACAAGGTATTGGAGCGGATGGGTTATGTTACGCTGATAGAATGTAAATTGGAAACAGGCAAAACCCACCAGATCCGTGCGCATATGAAGCACATCGGCCACCCGCTGTTTAGCGATGCCATGTATGGCGGCGATAAAATTTTAAAAGGCACTGTGTTTAGCAAATACCGCCAGTTTGTAGAGAATTGTTTCGAAATAATGCCCAGACAGGCCCTGCACGCGCAATCGCTTGGATTTGTGCACCCGTCGTTAAAAAAAGATATTTACTTTGAAGCCCCGCTACCTGCTGATTTTGAAGGTGTTTTAGATAAGTGGCGAAAGTATGTAAAAGCAGATGCTGTTGGTTAGATATGAGAGTTGAGAACAAATCTTCCTTACAACGGTTCATCCAAAATAAAACGCACGGCGAGTAAAATTTTTTAACTTAATAAATGTTTTAGAATGGGAGAAAAGGTATTGCCTAATTGCAAATTTATAAAGTCTAACATCTAACATCTCATATCTATCCATGCCGCCTGTTTATATCAATTTTAACGGAGAGATCATACCTGCAGATAGCACACTGCTTACCATTGCCAACAGGGCATTCAGGTATGGCGATGGCTTGTTTGAAAGTATGCGCGTGATGAAGGGCAAACTCAAGTTCCCCGAGCTGCATGCCGAGCGCCTGCAAAAGGGGATGAGGGCGTTAAAGATAGATGGCTATTCGCAGGCCGATAGCTGGTTCCTGAATGAGAAGGTAGAAGAACTGGCGCGTCGCAATAAGATTAAACATGGCCGTTTGCGCCTAACCGTTTTTCGCGATGCGGAGGGGTTGTATGCGCCTACTCAAAATAAAATGGCGTATTGTATGGAGATCCAGCCGATAGAAGAGCCCCGCTATTTCCTGAACGAGCGCGGCCTGATCATGGATGTGTACACCGAATTGCCCAAACCGCTCAACTGGTTATCTAATATCAAAACCTGTAACTCGCTCATATATGTAATGGCGGGCATCTACAAACAGCATAACAAACTTGATGATGTGTTTTTGATAAACCAGAACAGGTATTTATGCGAGGCCAACAGCTCTAATATATTTGTGTGGTATCAAAACCATTTGTACACCCCTGCATTAAGCGAAGGTTGTGTGGAAGGTGTGATGCGCAAGGTGGTGATCCAACTCGCAATGGATAATAACATCCCCGTTACCGAGGCCCAGATAAACCCCGAGATACTGAACCAAGCTGATGAAGTTTTTTTAACCAACGCCACCAAAGGCATCCAATGGGTTATGGGCTACGGCGTAAAACGCTACTTTAACCGCATCAGTAAAACGCTGATGGATGAGTTGAATAAGTTGTAACCGCTCGGAGAAGGGTAGCCCCTATGGGGCAAAACGCCTTCTGGGTTTTTTCTACAAAGCGGTTGTTCCTACGGAACATGGATGTAGGGTTTCGTAAGGATGCTATGCTTAATTAAATTGAATTAGCAATACACATCTCTCAATTCCTTACGTTGCATAACCCAAAGAGGCCTTCGCACTACAGGAAAAGGTACTTTGTTTTTGCCCCAGTGGGGCTACCGCTTTGTAGGAAAAACATATTGAAAGACTTTGCTCCGTAGGAGCTACCCTTAACCACAAAACTATTCCGCGTTTTTGAAAATGTAGCGCTCATCAAACTCAATATCAAAGCTGGTTAACAGTTGCCTATATTCATCCAGGAAATTGAACTTTTTATGGTGTTCTCGTTGGTTGGTAATATATTTTACAACCTTATCTATATGTGATTTGCTGTAGCTAAAAGCGCCATATCCTTCCTGCCATTGAAATTTAAATGGGGTTAAACGTTCTTTATTGATCCATTCAGATGAGTCACCCTTAACTAATCGCATCAAATCTGAAATAGATTGCGATGGATCTAAACCAATAAACATATGTAGGTGGTCGGGCATGTTATTTATTGCCAACATTTTATGCCCGTTGTTTTGTACGATTGCAATAATATATAGCCGAAACCGGTCATCCCAATCAGTATTAAGTAAAGCGTTCCGGTTTTTAACCGCAAATACAATATGGATATAAATCTGTGTATAAGTATTCGCCATGCCGATTTTATTACCCTTCCAAAACCCCAACCTTTATCTCCGCCAGGATCCCATCCCACAAAGCAACCCTTGCCTCTAAAGCCTGTATAACAGCGGTTGTTGCCGCGGCCCATTTGCTTTCGTTGTTGCCGCAAAGCTCGGTGGTCATTTGGTAAGCTAACTGAGAGTGGTGGTCGCCGTCGACTTCTATGTGGCGCTCCAGGTAGTACAGCAATATCTCTACTTTACCGGGCAGTTGTCCGTTTAGTTTTTTAACCATTTCTATGAACATGCCGGGGATCAGATCTTCGCGACCGAACGTAAAAACGGCTGCCTGCAAAAAACTTTGATTGGTGGATACCACTTCAAAAGTATGTTTGACAAACTCGCCGGCGGCTTGTGGCATCGCTGCACTTGCTAAAGCGATATTCACATCCTTTTGCGTACTTAACTGCTCAAATAAAGAAACAATGGCCGAACTATCGGCACCTGCCTGTTCCATGGCTTTCAGGTATAATTCAAAATGGCTGGTGCGGGTACCGGTATGGTCAACGTCGCTTTCCTCGCCGGTGACTATCTCGTTAATAAGGTAGCGGGTGTTAGCGTTGCCAACGGGCATCCAGGGCAGGGTGGTGCAGGTAAGATTTTGCTGCAAAGCTTTTAACAGCGACATAAAATCCCAAACGGCAAATATGTGGTGCTGCATAAAAGTATGCAGGCTATCAATGGTATTAATGTTGCGGTATAACTCGTGGCTAATCAGTTGTTCTCGTAGTGGCTCAATCTCTTGTTTTAGTTGGGCAATTCTATCAGTACTATTCATCGTTTACAATTTATTCCCTCTCAAAAATTCTTCAATACTCATCCGTTTTTTTCCTTCCAGCTGCACATCGGTTAGGCTGATGAAGCCATCTGTAGTGGCAAATTTTAGTCGGGTTTTATTATCGGTAACAAAGCCACCAGCAGCAATACCGGGTTCGCCGGGTTCTTGCGTGGCGCCGTAAATTTTTAGCACTTTATCATTTAACAATGTATATGCCGTTGGCGACGGACTCAACCCACGGATCAAGTTATAAACATCTTCTGCCGGTTTATTGAAATCTACGAGACAATCCGTTTTAAAGATCTTTGGCGCGTGTTTTAATTCCATGCCTTCGGCCAGCTCTTCTTGTGGGTGTTCGTGGTAGCGGCCGCTTTCAATTCCTTTCACGGTTTTTACCAGCAGGCCCGCGCCTTTGTTCATGAGGCGGTCGTGCAGGTCGCCGGCGGTTTCTGCGCCGTTTAGGGTCACTTTTTCGGTGAACAGGATGTCGCCGGTATCAATATCGTGCTTTAAAAAAAAGGTGGTAACACCGCTTTCCCTTTCACCATTTATGATAGCCCAGTTGATAGGCGCGGCCCCACGGTATTGTGGTAACAAGGATGCATGCAGGTTAATGGTGCCCTTTGGCGGCATATTCCAAACAACTTCGGGCAGCATACGGAAGGCTACAACCGCCTGCAGATCGGCTTTTAATGCCCTCAGTTCGTCCAAAAACTCCGGGTTCTTCAGTTTTTCGGGCTGCAAAACTTTTAGCCCGTTGGCATCGGCATATTGTTTAACTGCCGATTGATTTACCTTTTGGCCGCGGCCTGCGGGTTTATCTGGTGCGGTTACTACGGCAACAATATCGCTGCCGGCCTTTATCAAAGCATCAAGCGATGCAACAGCAAATTGGGGGGTGCCCATAAATATAATTCTCATTCGCGCGCTCGTTTTTATGTTTTGTAAACAATTGTGTTAGTTGTACAGCAGGTATTTAACCCGCATGGCCTTAAAATTAGTTAAGCCGGGTTCCCAGCTCCGGCGAATCTCGGCCTCGGTTTTACCGGCAATAATTTGCTTACGTAGCTCATCGGTACCGGCCAGGCGTTTAAAATAGGGTATAAAAAAATGCGCCTTATCCGGGTATATTTTATACATGTCAATTACCCAGGCTAAATTAAGTTTTCCGCTGTTGCGGATGGTTTGCATATTGTAATTTTTAAGGTCGAGGCCGTAGCAAACGGTATCCTGCAATGGTGGCTTATCGCTCATGCCAGGGATGCTTACCGGTTTAAAGTTAAAATCATATTTGTCTTTCAGTAACGGGCTGCCAACCACCTGGAACGGGAATAGCGTGCCGCGCCCAAGGCTAAGTTTTGTGCCTTCGAAAAAGCAGATGTGCGGGTACAATAATATCGATTGCGCGGTATTTAAATTGGGTGACGGGTTAACCGGCAGCACATAATCCATATCACGTGTGTAGTTGCCTACCTTCACTATTTTTAGTTTACATTTTACCTTGTTTTTTAACCAGCCCTGGCCGTTTATCATTTGGGCATATTCGGCAATGGTCATCCCGTGCAACACGGGGATAGGGTGCATCCCCACAAAAGAGCGGAAACCGACGGTATCCAGTATAGGGCCATCTACATAAACACCGTTGGGGTTTGGCCTGTCCAGTACCATCAGTTCAATATTGTTTTCGGCGCAGGCCTCCATTACGTAATGCAGGGTAGATATGTAGGTGTAAAACCGGGTGCCAACATCTTGCACGTCAAATATCATCAGGTCGATGCCTTTCAAATCCTCGGGCGTGGGCTTAAAATGTTTGCCGTAAAGGGAAATGGCGGGCAGGCCGGTAACGGCATCAACGGTGTTGCCAATGGTAGCCCCGTCGCTGGCGTTTCCCCTAAAGCCATGCTCGGGCCCGTAAATCTTTTTAATATCAACACCCAGTTTCAGCAGGCTATCTACCAATGGTTTTTTATTGGTGCCGATGATGGAAGTTTGGTTAATCAGCATCCCAATTTTGCGGCCTTTAAGGTATTGCAGGTAAATATCCAGCCTATCGGCAGCGGGCAGGATGGGGGCGGTTATTTTTTTTACGGCAACCGTTTTATTGGTTTTGACTGATGCCTTTGGGGCTTGTGCAAAATCGTCGCATTTTAAAAAAAGCAGGCTTAGCGCAATTATGGGGATGTATAATTTGATGCCGGTCATAAGTTTTGATGTTTAAGCAAATTTAAAAGCAGTATGTTTAAGTGTAAAAACGCATCTTTGCGAAGGTACAAAAAATCATTTCAGCATTGAATTTCGCCGGGTTTATATCAAGTCGTATTACGTTTAAGAGTAAGCGTACTTTCTCCAAGTTAATTGTCCGCATTGCCATTATTGGCATTATGCTGGGCCTTGGCGTAATGATATTGTCGCTGGCCGTTATCCGTGGATTTAAACAAGAGATCCGTGAAAAGGTTAGGGGCTTTGCCGGGGATATTCAAATTGTGCGTACAGATAACAACACCTCGTATGACCGCTCGGCATTTAACGATAGTGCCGCGGTAGTAAAAAGCATCAGGTCGGTAAAGCAGGTAGAAGCCGTATATCCGTATGCTACCAAGCCCGGCATCATCAAAGCCAATAATGAAATTGAAGGCGTAATATTAAAAGGGGTTGATAAAACCTACAATTGGGATTATCTTAAAAAAATGCTGGTCGCGGGCACGGTTATCCAATATTCTGATACTGCCGAGGTGCAAACCCAGATCATGATATCGCAAATTACCGCCAATCGCTTACGCCTAAAAACAGGTGATGATGTGATGATGTATTTTGTGCAGGAGCCACTGCGCAAGCGCAAGCTTAAAGTTGTGGGCATATTTAGCATTGGGGTTGATGAAGTTGATAAAACCTTTGTAATTGGCGACCTGGCCCTTATTAAACGACTTAACGACTGGAGCCACGGCGAAATTGGCGGCTACGAAGTACGCACAGCCGATTTTACGCAGATAAGTGCTACAGCAAATAATATCGACGATAAACTTCCCATCAAACTAAAATCATACACGATATTAGAGAACTACCCCACCATTTTTAGCTGGCTGGATATGCTTGATGTAAACATTATTGTAATGCTGGTGCTAATGATAGCCGTAGCTATCATCAACATGGTCTCGGCCTTGCTAATCATGATATTGGAGCGCACCGCTATGATAGGCATTTTTAAAGCCATGGGTGCCGGTAACTGGATGATCCAAAAGATCTTTTTGTACAACGCAACCTATTTGATAGGTATGGGCCTTGTATTAGGCAATGCCTTAGGGTTAGGCGTGGGCTACTTTCAAAAGCAAACCCACTTTTTTAAACTCGATCAGGCATCTTACTATATGACATTTGTACCCATTAAGTTTGTATGGACGGATGTTTTATGGGTAAATGCAGGTACGCTAATCGTATGCCTGCTGGTGCTTATCGTCCCATCTATGCTGGTTACCCGTATTTCGCCGGTAAAAGCAATCAGGTTTAAGTAAAAAAGCTGCTTATATTGAGCGGATAGCACTGGTGTATGCACTACTTGTATTAGCACTATTAATAGCTCAAAATGCTTCGGCAGAGTTACCGGAATAATGCATGTCACCAATCCTGATGCTGGTAAATACCTCTGTTTTTTGAGCGAACATTGGTGTGGCAGTTATAAAACTTCCAAACAATAACATTGCTTTTTTCATACAAGGTTTCGTCCAAAATTATATAACCTAAACATGGGAATATCACGTTTAACTAATTGTGTTAAATAGTTAAATTGCGCTATGTCTAATCATCTAAACGCAATTGTATGAAATTCCATTATTTTTATATTTTAGTTTTGATATTGTGTCCATGTTTTTCTTACGCCCAATTTAAACCACATTGCTTAGTACTTAATGACGCAACCATAATTGACGCCGGTCATCCGGTGCCAGCTACGCACCAAACCATTGTGATCCAGGAAGGGCGTATTACTAAAGTTTTTCCGACAGGAACAGTAGCCATCCCTGATTCGGCTGTAATTATCAACTTAAAGGGAAAGTATTTACTTCCGGGGCTGATCGATAGCCATGTGCATATGGCTACCGATCCAGGCGGTACTGATAACCGTTCGCATACGTTACAAGTATTGCAGCAAATGCTTTACAGTGGCATAACCACTGTAAGGGATATGGCAGGCGATGCAAGGGTGCTCGCCGAGCTCGCCCGTAGCGCTAACGAAGGCGAAATTACAGCGCCCGGAATCTATTATTCTGCATTAATGGCAGGTACCGTATTCTTTAGTGACCCGAGGACACAATCATCTACAAAAGGCGGCACAGCTGGCAACATGTCTTATATGAAAGCAGTATCGGACACAACAAATATTTCACTGGCGGTTGCTCAGGCCAAGGGAAGTGGTGCGTCTGGTATTAAACTATACGCGAATCTTTCTGCCGTGTTAGCCAATAAAATTGTGGACGAAGCAAAAAAGCAAAATATACCGGTTTGGTCGCATGCCTGGTTACAGGGAGCCAGACCATCCGATCTCGTTAAGGCAGGGTGCATTTCCATTTCACATGCGCCGTTACTGATCTATGAAAAAGTTGATAAAATACCTGCTAATTGGAAGAAAGGCCATTACGACGCTGCTTTTTGGGACAAAACGGTACCCGCACTTGATGATTTGTTCGGCCAGATGAAACAACATCACGCCATATTCGACGCCACGTTGCTTACGTATAAAAAGTGGGCTATGAGTGATACGTCAATGAAGTGGGACTACGAGATTGCCAAAAGAATCACCGCCCGCGCATACAGGGCAGGTGTAACTATTTGCGCCGGTACCGACGACGACCAGGAACAATTCGTACAGGATGAGATGCGTTTACTCGTTACCGATGCCGGATTTACTCCTTTCGGCGCAATAGTAGCTGCAACAAAAAACAGCGCCTCTTCATTACACCTGGAAGCTGTTAAAGGAAGTATCAGTCCGGGTATGGATGCTGATCTATTGATCCTTACCCGCAACCCATTGGATAATATAGATAATATAGAATCGGTAAACATGGTGATAAAAAAAGGTGGGATCTATCAAAAATAATACTTACCTAAGTTTCACTTAGATAAAATATCTTCCGTTGATAATTATGAGATGCATTTATTAGCCGGGGTATTTTCGAAATTATAAGGTTTAGATTTTGTTGCGAACGTTTATAGATAAACAAGTTTACTTTCTTCCCTTAAAACTGAATTTTAGGTTTACACCACCGGCACCAAAACGGATATCCTGCGCGCCCAGGCCGCTAAGGGGATATTTAACAAATGGTTCTATCACCAACCTGTTGCCACCCACCGGGTAACCTATACCAATCGATACATTAAGCGTTTTGGCAAAGTAAAAACTGTTAAAGCTGTTATGAGCGGTTTGCTTTTCGGGCGCGGCATTGGCAGCAAAGCCTGCGCCGCCGCTGTAACCATAACGGTAGGTGTAAGTTTCGTTTATAAATGTACCCGAACTTAAACCCGCCGAAATATAAGCGTCAGTTTTTTGCGGATTGATCTCGTATTTGATATTAATGGGAATATCCAGCCCCACTAAATTTGCATTATAATTTTTAAAGACCGGCAAAACAGCAGCTGTGGCAAAAAGTGTTGATTGCCTTGCAGCCGGTGCCGCACTTGCAAGCCTTTCTGCAGCGGGTGGCGCCTGTGTATTGTAACTTAATGAGTTTTGCGCAAGCGATACCCCGGTAGAAAGCTTAAAGTTTTTGCTCAGCCTAAAATCGGATGTTACACCAGCCCCGGCGTTTACCTGGTTGGTGCTGCCTTCGGCATAGTTAAAGTAAGTGGCTGCGTAGATACTAAAGTTTACCTTTTTGCCGGTTTGTTTTTCTGTTTTAGTGTTTTTAGCGGTCGTGTTTAGCTTGTCCGCCTCAAACATATCAGTTATCGATCTTTTGGCTGGCTGCTGTTTAGTCAAACTATTGGTTGAACCATCAGTGGCTTGCACAACTTTATCATCCGCAGGGGTATTAGTATTTGCCAATTGCGGCTGCTTTGCCAAATTATTAGCAACTTTTTGGCTGTCTATCAATGGTTTTGTCTCCGTCTTTACTGGATTTGTTTGCGCTATGGTATTTGATGGTGTTTGCCAAGGTTGCGGGTGCCCGATCCAGGAATTTGGTTTTATAGTTTGTGTTGTATTATCTGTATTGCCAGGCTTCGAAGTTGAAGTTGTACCGTCAACATATTTTGGGATAACAATCGTGTTATTAAAAGTAGGCGTTGGGTTAGTGTTCGCGATAACAGGCTGAATTTTATCCGCAGCGATAGGATTAATTTCTGCAGCGGTATCTTTTAAAGCAGGTTGCTGCTGTTGTTTTGCAGCAGGTTTAACCGCCATTTTATTTACGGCTGCATCCTGGTTGTTATACCAAAAGGCTACACCAAAAAACACCAGAATTACGGCCGCGGCACTGCACCACCAAAGCCAGGCAATTTTATTGCCCTTCTCTTCGGCCGGGAACTTTGTCCTCAGCTTTGCCCAGCCATCATCGGCGCCGGGGTGTTCGTAATTATCAAACACCTGCTTAATGTGGTTGCTTAGTTTTTTATCAAACTGCTCATCCATGGTGTCGTGTTTCGTTTGTTATCAGCTGCCTTAACTTGTCTTTGGCCCTGCTTAAATATACCCTCGATGAGCTTGCCGGTAAATTCAATATCTTACCTATCTCATCGTGATTATAGCCATCTATCTCGTACATGTTAAAAATGGTAAGCTGTATGTGGGGCAATTGCTTCATCAGCTTTAAAATATCCTGTGCATTTAAACTTTCTATAGCGGTAGCGTTGCTGCCAACATTGTACGCGTCTTCAATATCGGTATTGGCCTGGTGCTTCAATTCCTTGCGGCGCCTGTCAATAGCGCTGTTTACCACAATGGTACGTAGCCATGCCTTAAAAGGTTTGTTGGCATTGTAGGTACTTATATTATTAAAAACTTTTATAAAAGCATCGTTCACAACCTCTAAAGCGTCATCACTGTTAAGGCTGTAGCGCATACTTACACCCATAGCATAGCCATAAAACTGTTTATATAGTAATTCCTGGTGTTTTATGCTTCCTGATTTACATTTACCGACTATCTCATCCTCGGTAATGCGGTGAAGTACATGCATTAATTGTATTACTGCTTAGTTGGACAAATACAGCACGCCTCAAAACCCCGAAACGCAACAACTACAACTAAATATAAATGGCCGCCTGCTACTATCGTTATTTAAACAAAAGAGCGGTAACAATCAATTAGTTTGTCTTTTTAAGATCGTACTGGTAGCTTACCGTATCGCCGCTTGTGCGTACCAATTGTAAAATGGTGCCGTTGTAAACATACAGGTAATCGCCTTGAAGATAGCGTTTGGTGTATTTGTTGGCTTTAAAAGTGCTATCTACAAAGCGTGCACTATTCCCCGAAAATCCGTAATGCCCCCTGCTGCCGGCATGCAAAGTAGTGGTATCTCCCAAAACCTTAAAGCCAACACTGGGCGTTATAACCAATTGTATAGTAGCCTTCTGGGTGTCTATTTTCGTAATGTTAGGCAATTTTCTCAGTAATCTAAACTCACCTGTAAAAGTACCTTCGGGGGCAATAACCGGTGCTGGGTTATCATTGTTAAAACAACCGGCTGCAAGTAGCAGCAAAGCCGGCAAAAAATAAATTAATCTTTTCATTTTATTTGGGTTACAATACCATTACGTATTAAATTGGTAAACGCTACACGCAAGTAATAATTATTTAACCTTTTTGGCTTCGTTCCAAAATACATCCATTTCGGCAAGGTTCATATCTTTTAGTTGTTTGCCATGTTCTTCAGCTTTGGCCTCCAGGTACTGGAAACGTTTAATAAATTTACGGTTCGTTTTTTCCAATGCGTCCTCGGGGTTTATGCCGATGAAACGCGCGTAGTTGATGAGCGAGAACAGCAGGTCCCCAAATTCGCCTTCGGCTTTATCATGGTCAATGTCTTTTTCGTCGGCCACGTTATACTCGTCTTTAAATTCCTGTAACTCTTCTTCTACCTTGGCCCAAACCTGGTCCTTGCTATCCCAGTCGAAGCCAACGCCGCGGGCTTTCTCTTGTATGCGCGATGCTTTTACCAAAGCGGGCAAGGACGTGGGTACGCCGCCCAAAACAGAGTTGTTGCCTTCTTTCAGTTTGATCTGTTCCCAGTTACGTTTTACATCTTCCTCGTTGTTTACCTCGGTATCGCTGTAAATGTGCGGGTGGCGATTGATGAGTTTATCGCAAATGCCATTTAGTACGCCGGTGATGTTAAAGCTCTCTGTTTCTGACGCGATGCGCGAGTAAAATACAAGGTGCAGCATTATGTCACCAAGTTCTTTTTTTATCTCGTCCATATCGCCGCTCAATATAGCGTCAGATAGTTCGTAGGTTTCCTCAATGGTTAAATGGCGAAGGCTTTCCAGCGTTTGCTTTTTATCCCAGGGGCAGTTTATCCGCAGGTCGTCCATAATGGTAAGCAAACGGTCGAACGCTGCCGAGGGTGTATAAGCGGTAACAGGAGCAGTAATTGGCATGGTGTATAATTAGATAGATCAAAGATAAGTATTCAGTTGGCGGTTTGCAGTTTGAAGTTTTAATTCAGTTTGCGGTTTTAATTCAGTTTGCAGTTATTAGTTTGCAGTTTGCTGCTTTTTAAATTACAAGTAATTTTGCCCACTGCCCACTGCCCACTGCCCACTGCCCACTATAAACTGCTAATTGCTCTCAGCATTTCCCGTTTGCCGGGTGCACCGGGGGCTTTTTGCACTTTCAGCCCAAGGGCTTTAATGGCGCGTTTCAGGTTGCCGGTAATGGCATAGGTTACGAACACACCGCCGGGTTTTAAAAACTGCAGGGTATGGCCTATGGCTTCGTCGCTCCACATTTCGGGTTGGTAGGTGACCGCAAAGGCGTCAAAATAAATAACGTCAAATTTTTGTGCCGATGTAAAATCGTGAAGTTTTGACGCCGCTACATTTAAATCTACCTGGCCACTCATCTTAACAGGTGCCGTTAAAGAGTCCGGGTAATGCGCCAGAAAACTTTCCCAAATAGGAGCGGGCACATATTGGTCATAACCTGTCTGGCTGATCATTTGGTTGTTAAGCGGGTACGCCTCGATGCCGGTGTATTGCAGGTTTATTTGTTGCTGTATGCAAAAATCGGCGGTTAGCAAAAAGTTGAGCCCTGTGCCGAAGCCTACTTCGAGGACAGATACTTCGGTGTTGCCTTTGCCTGTATTCGCCAAAAAATATTCCAGGCCCGATTGTACAAACACATGCCTGCTCTCCTGCAGCGCCCCGTGGTGCGAATGATAGTTTTCGCCAACCAGCGCGTTGTAAATGGTATTTGAACCATCGGCAGTTGGTACAATTTGAAGATGGGACTGGTGGGTGTTTTCGGCCATAATGTTGACGGTAAATTTAGAGAAAATTAGGTTATTAGCCGCCCGGATAGTTTACTCACCCCCGTCCCGATAGCTATCGGGATAGCTTCGCTGGTCCACCCTCCTGCTTCGCAAAGAGGGGGGGAGGCTAAAAAGATTTTTTTATCCCTCTTTCCGCGCAGCGAAGAGTGGGTGGTCGAGCGAAGCGATGACCGGGTGGAGTAAAATCTGCTGGTAAAAAACCTGCGTAACAAAAAGCCCCTCGGTAAAAAGGGGCCTTTTATCACAAACTATTCTAACTATCCTATAAACATTAAAATTTTAAACACTAATATAAATCCTATTCCCGTTAGCCATCGGGACGAGCTACGCTGTCATCGCCAACAGCTGGTTTAGCTTATTGCAGTAATCGGGCAGGCTAATGTGGCCCTGGTCATATTCTTTCACCAGCTCGTCCAGTTGTTTTTCAACCATCCTGCGGTCAATTTTCTCGTCAGATAAGGCAATTTTTATATTATTTACCTTTTGCTGGGCGGCTTTGCGCATGTACATCGGTTGTACATCTTTGGCTTGCACTAATATTTTATTTCGTTTTTTACGGTTTTGCTTGTCAAATTTCAGTATCAAATACACCAATACAGATCCAATTACCAGGAAGTAAAAAAAGTTAGCTGTAGATGTAGTAAACAGTTCGTTCATATAAATTATTCGTCTTCGTAGTTGAACCCTCGTTTTTCAATTTATAGTCATATGTTTTGGTTTTAATTATTACGAATATGTAACTATATAGGTTGCGTGTTTTTTTAAAATGTTGATAAACAGCCCTGCCGCGAGGAAATAATATTTAATTATTTGGAAAATTTGGCAGCAGCTATTACCTGCCTGTTATGTTTTATATACCTTTGCGGCATGTTATCCAGGCACTTAAAAGTTTCTTTATATAGTTCTATTTTTTTTATGTTGATGCTGGGCACTTTGCCGGTATTGTCTCAAACCAAACGCAAGGCAAAAACAGCAACCGATGAGGCTCCGGTGCCTTCATTTAAGTTTAAAACCATAGTTATCGACCCCGGCCATGGCGGTAAAGACCCAGGCGCGCATGGTGCTTATTCCAAAGAAAAAACCATTGCGCTAAGCATCGGTAAAAAACTTAAAGTGGCCATTAACAATGCCATTAGCGGGGTAGATGTGATCATGACGCGCAGCACCGATAAATTTATCGAGCTACACAGGCGCGCCAACATCGCCAATGATGCCAACGCGAACTTGTTTATTTCTATTCATTGCAACTCCTCGCCCCAAAAGGTGAGCCCCAACCGCGGCGTGTTACTGTTGGTTTATGGTTTTCACCGCAAAGGCGAGCAACTGGAAGCCATCCGCGAAAATGCTTCCATATTTATTGAAAAGGATTACAAGAAAAAATATAATGGGTATGGCGAGGATGCGGCGGTTAATGCTATTGTGCTGGCCGCTTTTCAGCAACGCTACCGCAAACAAAGCGTACAATTTGGCAACCTGCTAAACCACCAGCTTAAAGCGGAAAACGGCCGTAAAAGCCTTGGCGTGCGCGAGCAGGGGGTATTGGTGTTGCAGCAAAGCGGCATGCCCGGCATGCTGTTAGAAACCGGTTTCATCAACAACCCGTCCGACGAAAAATACCTCAACTCCGAAGACGGGCAGAACGACATTGTACAGTCCATATTGGTAGCGATAAAAAAATATAAAGAGAGTTTTGAGTAGAACGACGTTGCAGGTATAAAATTTGTTGTTGTATATTACATCATCAAACCAACGCTTATGAAAACCACCACAGCATCCCGCAGAAACTTTATTCGTAACAGTGCTATCGGCGCGGGTACATTGTTGCTTAGTCCGGCTTTAGCTGCCCTTGCCGAAACGAGGGATAATAAACGCCTGGGTGTAGCCTTGGTTGGTTTGGGCGGTTATGCAGGCGGGCAATTGGCACCGGCCTTACAGCATACTAAAAACTGCTACCTGGCAGGCATCGTTACCGGCACCCCTAATAAGGCAAAGGAATGGGCTGCAAAGTATAACATCCCCTCAAAAAACATTTACAATTATCAAAACTTTGATGAGATAGCCAAAAACCCGGACATTGATATTATTTACGTGGTGCTGCCGGTATCGATGCATAAAGAGTACACCATTCGTGCTGCAAAAGCGGGCAAACACGTTATCTGCGAAAAGCCAATGGCACTTAACGCCGCCGAGTGTCGGGAAATGATAGCAGCCTGCAAAAAGGCAGACCGTTTACTTTCTATAGGCTACCGCTTACATTTCGAACCCCATACGCAAGAGGTGATGCGCCTTGGCCAGAAACAAGTTTTCGGCAAGGTTACAACAGTTGATACTGCCAACGGCTTTACCTATAACGGCGACCCAAACGCCTGGCGATTAAAAAAGGCGCTTGCAGGTGGCGGCGGCCTAATGGATATGGGTATTTACGCTATACAGGGCGCCCGCTATACCTTAGGGCAGGAGCCAATTGCTGTTAAAGCAACGCAAGAAAAAACACGGCCCCAACTATTTAAGGACGTAGATGAAACCGTTTTTTGGGAACTGAAATTCCCCGGCGGGCAAAAGGTAACCGGCAAAAGCAGCTATAACCATGATTGGGGTTACCTGCGCGCGCAAGCTCAAAAAGGCACGTTTGAACTGGAACCGGCTTATGGTTATGACGGGCTTGATGGCAAGATAAACGGCAAACCCATGCAGATCCCCAACATTATACAACAAGCCGCCCAAATGGATGATTTTGCCACCTGTGTTAAACTCAAAAAACAAAGCCGGGTACCCGGCGAAGAAGGCCTAAAAGACATGAAGGTGGTTGATGCACTTTACCGAAGTTTAGATAGTGGCAAGTGGGAAAAGATTGGATAAATGAGATATAAGGGAGCGTGTTTTTGGTGTATTTTTTTAAGCCAGCCGCGCTACATTAATGTCCAAGCCTAAAAGTAAAGCCAAGAAAGATGCCGCCCGAACTGTAATTTATAGGTGCGTAATAGGTTGACCTTAGCTTATTCATCCCACGGCCAAAATTTGAGCTGTCGTAACCAAAGCTAATATCATAGCTTACCTTATTGCCGGGTATGGTAACAATAATAGCCGGCGCTACGGCTGCCGAAAATCCCGCCTTTACAGATCGGTTTTCGATCTGCTTATCATCCGAGTTGATGTATGTTTGGGTGACTATGCCCAAGCCTATGTTTTGGCCGCCTTTAACTGCTGCCGATATAAATATCCTCACGTACTCGTCACTGGGGTTAAAGCAGTAACGCGGGGTTAACGCAAGGCCATAGTAAAATGTGGTGGCATCAAGTTGGCGCAAATCGGGCAGGTACTTCTTTATAAATTAAAAAGTCTGCGAAGGCGGTTAGGTCGATGCCAACCCGGCCTTTCAAAAGTTCTTTGCCGTAGCCCGCGTTAATACCTACCGAGCGGTACCGGGAGTCGAGAAAATTATTTGACGGGGTGAGGTTCCTGAGGCCAACCAAAAAACCGCTTTGCGCTTTTATAGATTGTATGAAAAATAAACTGACGATAATGGTTAGGATAAGAGGCCGCATGCAGATGTGTAATAGGTAAGCCTAATATAAATGCATATAATGAAAAGCAAATGAAAGCAGGCGGAATACTATATTTACATCATTAAAATAAAACCATGCACCTAAAACGTCTTATCTTAATGGCGCTGATACCCCAACTGATAGCCGCGTTCAGTTTCGCGCAAAAGGTGCCTTATGGCAAAAATGCTGCTGTAGGCAAATATTACGATGTGCGCGGCATAAAGCTTTATGTAGAAGAATACGGCAGCGGCCAGCCTTTGCTGATGATACACGGCAATGGTGGCGATATGAGCGCCTTTAGCGAAAACGTACCCTATTTTGCTAAAAAGTACAGGGTGATATTAGTGGATAGCCGCTCGCAAGGCAAATCTGTAGATACCCATTCGTATATCACCTTTGAGCAAATGGCCGATGATTTTGCCGAACTGTTGAATGTACTGCACATCCCCAAAGCTTATGTATTAGGTTGGAGCGACGGCGGCATCAACGCTATACTGATGGCTATGCGGCACCCGGATAAGGTGATCAGCTTTGCATCAACAGGAGCGAATATTACACCGGATGCAAGCAGCTTTGCCGACCCAAACGGCTGGCCATCGTCAAAAAAATACTACGAGCAAAACAAGAACAAGAAATGGCGCACCGCCGCCGAGCGCAATCGTTGGAAAATGTTTATGCTGGATTGGGAACAGCCCAATATTAAACTAACCGAGCTACACCAAATAAAATGCCCGGCCCTTATCATAGCCGGCGACCATGACGTAATAGCCGATAAACATACCCGCCTTATACAGGCTAATATTCCCGGCTCGCAGTTGTGGATCGTGAAAAATTCGGGACATGGTACACTGATCGAACACGCCGCCGCGTTCAACAAAAAAGTGGACGCTTTCTTTCAGCATAAATAGGGTATTTGTCATTCATTATTCAAAAAAGATGTTTAAACATCTTTTTTATTATACATGTCAAACCTTTATATATCTTTGGCAAACAATTAAATATCAAACTGAAAAATAAAACAAATGAAAAAGATCTTAACCTTAGCTGTAGCAGCATTATTTATGCAAACGGCATTTGCCCAAAGCACATGGAAAGCTGATAAAGCACATTCACATGTTAAATTTACCATCACCCACCTTGCGGTATCTGATGTTGACGGTACTTTTAAAGATTTTGACGCATCTATCATTGCAGCAAAACCGGATTTTAGCGACGCTAAATACACATTCTCTGCAAATACCGCGTCTGTAAGCACCGATAATGACAACCGCGACGGTCATTTGAAATCTCCCGACTTTTTTGATGTAGCTAAATTCCCAACGTTAACATTTGTTAGCACAAGTGTTGCCGCTGCCGGTACAAACAAATATAAAGTAACCGGTAACTTAACTTTACACGGTGTAACTAAAGCAGTTGTTTTAGATGTTGCTTACCGTGGCACCATTACCAACCCAATGACAAAAGGCCTTGACGCCGGTTTCAAAATTACAGGTACTATCAAACGTTCTGATTTTGGTTTCGGCAGCAAATATGGCTCACCAATGCTTAGCGACGAAGTTGAACTTAACGCGAGCGGCGAATTCCTGAAACAATAATAGTTTTTCAAATAAATAAAAAGGCGGCCTTCAATCACGAAGGCCGCCTTTTTTAGGGTTGGCGTTTTTTAGATCCGTTTAAAGGTTAGTGTTTTACCGATGAATTTGTAATGCCAGTAACCCTTTACTTTTAGGGTGCCCTCTTTATCGATGTATGCAGATGAATTCCAAAGGCGGCCGTGTTTAGAATCGTATATCATGCCATCTTCCCAACTGTTACTTTCCTGGTTATAGGTGAGTTTCTCCAGCACATTCATGCCTAAAAGCTTGCGGCTGCGCATTGCCGGGTTTGGGTTGTTCTCGTCTGTCCAGTAATCAAGTTCCTTGCTATCGTCGTGGTCATCAAACCAAACGATCTTGGCTTTAAATTCGTTACCTTCTTTGTAAACTTGCACTATCAGCCTGTCATCCTCAAGTTTCCATTTGCCGCAAACCTTTTCGGCTGCCGCTGCTGTAGTTTCAACAGCAGGTGTGTGGTGATTTACACTACCAACAAGCATTAAAGCCACAAAACTACACAAAAACTGATTTGCCATATTAGTGTCAATTTATAAACACAATATAGGCAATAGTAATGCCAGATACGCAAATTTTTTTTGAGAAATTTAAATGATTTTAGAGTATCCGCTTAAAGGTCATGGTTTTACCTATGAATTTCATTTTCCAGTAACCTTTTACCTTTAACAACCCAACTTTATCGATATAACCAGCGGCACTCCAGTATTTGCCACTCTGCACTTCGTAGATCCTGCCGCCTTCCCAGGTATTTGAGGATGCATTATATTGCAGGTTCTCTACCACGTCGAGCCCAAGCACTTTGCGGCTGCGCAATGCTGGGTCGGGGTTTTTAACATCGGTAATGGTTTCCATGGGTTTGGCTTTCGAGACGCCTCCGCTAAACCAAATTATTTTTGCCTTAAAAGTATTTTTGTATGGGTAGACCTCAACTGTAAGGTTTTTTTCGCTTGATTGCCATTTGCCGCAAATAAGATTGGCTTTGCCGGCCTCGTTGGGCCCGACAGTTTTAAAAGAACAAAGCACTGTTAACAATAAAATACAAACGTAGCGCATAAAGGGAAATTGGCCGCTATCAAAATAGCTTATACAATAACGCATAAAATAGCTATTGTTTGGTGAAGCTAAAAATAATAATCGGGAAGAAATATAAAATGTTATTTTAGTAGTTTTAAACCTCAATATGAATAGAATCTCCCTTGCATTACTTATGCTGTTATCTGTTATTTCATTTCAATCTTGCAAAAAGGATTCGCCTGTAGTAGATAGTCCTCTTATTATAGAACCACCACTAAATGTGGAGCAACCCGACCCTAATAAACTTTATCTGGTTAGTAAAATAACTTTTCATTATGCAAGCCAAAGCAACAGGGTAGAAGAGTATAAATATGACGCGTTGAACCGTATCATTCAATCTCGTACAGAAAACTATCGAACGGCTCCCGTAGGCTCATGGGAAACTTTTAACTATGAGTATGATAATACCAATAAATTAATTAAAGCAGAAATGGTAAACTTTGAAAATAAAGTTTTAGTTACCAATTTGTTCACTTATAATACTAACATAACCTCTGGCGATGAAGTATACTTTCAAACAACTAATGGTGTAACGGCGTATGTATACCCCATATCGTTAGACGCCAATGGCAAGGTTAAATTTATTGCTCGACGATATGCGGTAAAATACGATGTTAAAGGGCATTTTTCATACTATGGTGCACCCGAATGGATAGATGATTTTGATGCGACTTTTCAATTTGATACTAAAAAGAACCCATTTAATAACGTAGTGGGTTTAAATCCTAATATCAATTATTTGGTTGAGCTTTATCCTGTCAACAGCTTAAATAACTTACTTACAATCAATAATTCCGGAAGTAAATTGATTACCTATAATGTAAATGATTATCCATTACAATCTGTGTATACCGACGCTAATGGAGGTGTAGAGACCGTCGATTATGAATACATCATAAAATAACCCTCAACGAAAACGTTATAGTGAATTGATTGCCTCCGATATGCCTCGAGGGCTTTTCACTTTTATATATTTGAGATGTAAACCAATACACATCTATCTGTATGAAAAAATTGCCACTGCTGCTTCCGTTGCTTGGGCTTGCCTTGTCTGCATCGGCACAACAAAAAAATATATACCACAAGAGCTGGGTGGATTTTAATAAGAATGGCCGCATGGATGTGTTCGAGGACCCCTCGCAAAATATAGAGAAGCGCATCAACGACCTGCTTAGCCAGATGACAGTAGAAGAGAAAACCTGCCAAATGGCTACCCTATACGGCTACAAGCGCGTGCTAAAAGATGAAATGCCCACCGCAAATTGGAAGAATGAGATCTGGAAAGATGGCATTGCCAATATAGACGAAGAACTCAACAACCTTACTTCGCATACCGATGATGCGCCCACCCAATACTCGTACCCGTTTAGCAAACACGCTACGGCTATAAACACGGTGCAAAAATGGTTTGTAGAAGAGACCCGCATGGGCATCCCCGTCGATTTTACAAACGAGGGCATCCACGGCCTAAACCACGACCGTGCAACTCCCTTACCGGCACCGATAGGGATTGGCAGTACCTGGGATAAGGCATTGGTTAGGCAAGCAGGCCAAACCGTTGGCCGCGAGGCAAAGGCACTTGGCTACACCAATGTTTACGCCCCGATACTTGACCCCGCCCGCGACCAGCGTTGGGGCCGTGTTGTAGAGTGCTATGGCGAAAACCCATTCCTTATCGCAGAAATGGGCAAGCAAATGGTGCTGGGCATCCAGGAGGAAGGTGTTGCATCAACCTTAAAACATTACGCTGTTTACAGTGTGCCTAAAGGCGGCCGCGATGGTAGCGCCCGTACCGACCCGCATGTTGCCCCGCGCGAGATGCACCAGATTTACCTGTACCCGTTCCGCAGGGTGATCCAGGAAGCCCACCCTATGGGGGTAATGAGCAGCTATAACGATTGGGATGGCGTGCCCGTTACCGGCAGCTACTATTTCCTGACGGAACTGTTGCGCCAGAAATTTGGTTTCCAGGGATACGTAGTAAGCGATAGCGAGGCGGTGGAGTTTCTGTTCTCGAAACACAAGGTAGCTATCGATTATAAAGAAGCGGTAAGGCAGGCGGTAGAGGCCGGGCTTAACGTGCGTACCAACTTTACCCCGCCACAAACTTTTATTATGCCGTTAAGGGAACTTATCAAAGAGAACAAGATCTCGATGAAGGTAATTGACTCCCGCGTAGCGGATGTGTTGCGGGTAAAATTCCGTTTAGGTTTATTTGATTCGCCGTACGTAAAAGACCCTAAAGCAGCCGACAAAATAGTACATACCGCCGCCGATGCGGCCATGAGTTTAAAAATGAACCGCGAAAGCATGGTGCTTTTAAAGAACGAAAACAACCTGCTGCCTTTAGATAAAAGCAAGTACAAAAATATCCTGGTTACCGGCCCGCTGGCTGTAGAAAGTAATTACACCATAAGCAGATATGGGCCGTCGCACAATAAGATCATCAGCGTGTTGGATGGCATTAAAACCTATATGGGCAACGCCGGAAAAGTAAGTTATACCAAAGGCTGCGATATGGTAGATGCTACCTGGCCCGAGAGCGAGATCATCGAAACTCCGCTGACCGCTCAAGAGCAGGCGGGTATTGATTCGGCAGTGGCGCAGGCTAAATTATCTGATGTAGTGATTGCCGTGGTAGGCGAAGATATCGATAGGGTGGGCGAAAGCCTATCCCGTACCGGCTTAAATTTGCCTGGTCGCCAGTTAAAGCTGATCCAGGCGTTGCAGGCTACTGGCAAACCCGTTGTTATGGTGATGATAAACGGCCAGCCGCTTACCATCAACTGGGAAAATAAATACGTGCCTGCAATTTTAGAGGCTTGGTTCCCGAGCGTACAAAGCGGGCAGGTAATTGCCGAAACCCTTTTTGGCGATAACAACCCAGGGGGTAAACTGCCGATCACCTTCCCGAAAACAACGGGTCAGCTGGAGTTTAACTTTCCGTTCAAACCAAACTCGCAGGCAGGGCAAGGCGGCCAAAATAGCTGGGGGCATACCAGCGTAAATGGCGCACTTTACCCATTTGGTTACGGCTTAAGTTATACCAAATTCCAGTACAGCAACCTTACAGTATCGCCGGAGAAAGGGCATACCCAGGGTGATGTTATCGTAACGGTTGACGTTACCAACACCGGCCAGCGCAAAGGCGATGATGCGGTGCAGCTTTACCTGAAGGACGACATCAGCACCGTAACCACCTACGAGTACGACCTGCGCGGCTTTGAGCGTGTAGCCCTTAACCCCGGCGAAAAGAAAACCGTTACCTTTACCCTGCACCCCGACGACCTGGCCCTATTAGACAAAAACATGAACTGGACTGTTGAGCCCGGCACCTTCCAGGTTTGGATAGGTGCATCATCGCAGGATATTAAGCTGAAGAAGAGTTTTGCGGTGGAGTAAAGTTTTTATCAAATCGCCCCCCGCCCGTTCAACCCCCGCCCATTCAAGCGTCACGCTTGAATGTTGCATAGTGTAAGCGTCTACGCTTACGTGTTTTTCAAGCGTGGACGCTTGAAACGGCGGATTATGCGTTGTATCTTTACCTTATGCCAAAACGTTTCGACTGGACACCCTCTGCTTATTCAACTATGGAAAACATCACCACCCGCCCGGCTACCATGGCCGATATGGATACTTTGCTGCAGTTTGAGCAGGGCGTTATCAGCGCCGAACGCCCGTTTGACCCAACGCTTAAGGATGGGCACATCAACTATTACGACTTAAACGAGTTTATTACCGCCCCGCATATCCACCTTTTAGTTGCTGAAATTAACGGCGAGGTGATAGGCAGCGGCTACTCGCGTATAGAAACTGCCAAGATCTATCTTCAACATCCGCAGCATGCCTACCTGGGCTTTATGTATGTGCTGCCGCAGCATAGGGGCAAGGGCGTTAACAAGATTATCCTCGAAGCGCTGAAGGAGTGGTCGGTGCAGCAGGGTGTAACCGAATTTAGGTTGCAGGTATATTTCGGGAATGCGCCCGCCATAAAAGCTTACGAAAAAGTGGGCTTCAACAGCCATATGATAGAGATGCGCATGGGCTTATAAAACATCTGCCTGCCATAAAAATTAAAATTTTAAAAAGTTTTTCAACTTATTGTAGTTTTGCGCTTTATTTATAAATTTATAGCAGGAAACAAACCTCAACTATTTAAAGGCAAGCAGATACGTTATGGAAATTAAGAGCAATGGCGTTAAAAGCGGCTGGTTAAAAAATATGATCATTAAGCGGTTGTATTTTGATAAAGCAATGTCGTGTGCCGCGTTGAGCCAGCTTTTTGATAAAAGCATCCCATCAATCGCGAAAGCGATAAACGAGCTTATAAAAGAGGGTTTTGTAGTAGAGCAGGGGTTTGCGCCATCAAGCGGTGGCCGCAGGCCGTTGATGTACGCCATAAATACCAACGCCATGTTTATACTGGCCGTGGCTATGGATCAGCTTTCGGCGCGCATCCAATTAATTGATCTTAACAACAACCCCGTTGCCGAAATGGCTACGGTGGAGTTAAAACTCCATAATAACGAAAACGCCCTTCCTGAACTGATCAGTCACCTGAATAATTATGTGGAGGAGAGCGGCATCGCCAAAAAGAAAATTGCCGGTATTGGCATTGGTATGCCTGGTTTTATTAATGCCGTAGAAGGTATAAACTATACCTACCTTGATGCCGGCGGCGAAAGCCTGAGCAAATACATCGAAAAAGAAACAGGCATCACCACTTATATCGATAACGATAGCAGCCTGATAGCACTTGCCGAGCAAAAGTTTGGTATTGCCCGCTCGCAGCAGGAAGTGATGGTGATAAACCTGGGCTGGGGTATCGGCCTTGGTATGATCATCGACGGTAAAATTTTCCGCGGTTACAATGGCTTCGCGGGCGAGTTGAGCCACATCCCGTTATCAGACAACGGCGCGCTTTGTGTATGTGGTAAACGCGGCTGTTTAGAGGCCGAAGCATCTATGCTGGTAGTTGCCGAAAAGGCCGAAGAAGGTATTAAAAAAGGCCGCGTAACCAGCCTAAAAGCCCATAACGGCCAGTCGAAATTAATGGGCGAGGACCTGATGGACGCCGCCAACCAGGGCGATCAGTTCGCTATTGAACTATTGACCGATGCCGGTTATAAAATTGGCAAAGCACTGGCGATCCTTATCCACATCATGAATCCCGCTAATATTGTGTTGAGCGGCCGTGGTGCCAAGGTGGGGCGTATACTAATGGCACCGATCCAGCAGGCCTTGCATAAATATTGTATTCCACGCCTTTCATCAGGTACGGAATTATTGATCTCATCCCTTGGTTTCGATGCCGAACTCATCGGCGCTGCCGTTTTGGTGATGGAAAACTTCGATAAAGAAGAACAGGCGAGGTAGTTTGTTGGTGAGTGTTATTTATGGCGTTCCCTTCGGGCAGGCTATCCGCTCATACTGCACTGGCCTTAGCCGCATGGCCGGTATCCGCTTCTATCCTTAACGCAAATTTCTCAATTACGTCATTTCGGGAAACCCAACTCGCGAAATTTGGCATTGCATAACTTGTGTGAAATCTCGCGCAAGCGTATGCCAAATTGCTCATCCAAAATATTTTCAAATAAAATTTGCGTAGTTAAATAGCTACGCATATATTTGTAGTCAAATAACTACATGATGAATTTACGACGAGATGTGTTCCAGGCCCTGGCCGACCCCACCCGCAGGGCGATACTGCTATTGGTAGCGTCGCAAGCTATGGCGGCGGGGGCGATAGCCGCTAATTTTGACACCGCCAGGCCAACCGTTTCTAAACACCTGCAAATACTTACCGAGTGTGAATTGCTTAAGCAAGAGCAAAACGGCCGGGAGATTTTTTACCATATCAACGCAAAAAAAATGAAAGAGGTGGCCGATTTTATCGAACCCTTCCGCCAAATGTGGGATGAGCGGTTTAACAAGTTGGAAAACATTATGCAACAATATAAAGGCAAATAATATGGAGTTGAAAACAAAAATAACCGCCGAAGACGGCCAGCAAGACTTGGTCATCACCCGTGAATTTGATCTGCCTGTGGCGCTTCTTTTTAAGGCCCATATCGAGCCCCAAATTATTGAGCAATGGATGGGAACCAAAGTGATAAAGTTTGATGCCAAACAACATGGCGGCTGGCAATATGAAACTTCTGATGCGAAAGGCAACGTAGTGTTTGAGGCCCATGGCACTATTCACGATCTTGTAGATAACCAAAAGATAGTGCGCACCTTCGAGATGGTGAACGCGCCTTTTGGCCCGCAACTGGAGTTTTTGGAGTTCGAAAAACTGACGGATGACACCAGTAAACTGAGCATACAGATCATTTACCGCTCAAACGCTCTGCGCAACCAAATGCTGAAGCTGCCATTTGCACAGGGACTAAACATGGCGCATAACCGCCTGCAGGATATAGCAACCAAACTAAAACAATAGAAACCATGAAAAAGGGAAACTTAATTATTTATTGGCTGGCAACGGCCCTGCTGTGCTTCGGTATGTTGGGCAGCGGTGTATCACAGGTGATGCGTGTGAAAGACATGGTAGCCCTGCTTACCCCGCTGGGCTACCCCGTTTATTTTATGACCATTATTGGCGTATGGAAGATATTGGCCGTGATAGCTATCTTAATGCCGGGTTTTAAGCTAATAAAGGAATGGGCATACGCGGGGTTATTTTTTGTGATGACGGGCGCACTTTTATCACATATCGCTGTTGGCGATGTTGGCTTTAAGGCGCTGGTAGGCCCGGTTATGCAAATCGTATTTATTATATTGTCGTGGTATTTTAGGCCTGCAAGCAGGGAAATAATTTTGACTGATCAATAATATACACCATGAACCCAAAAGTTGATTTTTATTTTAATAAAGACAAAAAATGGCAGCCAGAAGTAAGGCAGTTGAGGTCTTTTATGCTGGATTGCGGCCTTACTGAAGAGCTAAAATGGGGTTGCCCCTGTTATACCTACCAGGATAATAAGATTGTACTGATCCACGATTTTAAAGAATATTGCGCGTTGCTGTTTTTTAAAGGTGTTTTGCTGAACGATGCCTACAGCATCCTGATCCAACAAACCGAAAATGTGCAGGCTGCCCGGCAGATCAGGTTCACTAATCTTGATGAAATTGTTGAACAGGAAGCTATTATAAAGGCGTATGTGTTCGAAGCCATAGAGGTGGAGAAGGCAGGCCTGCAAGTACAAATGAAAAAGACTACCGAATTTGCTGTTGCCGAAGAATTTAAAATCAGGCTTGACGGTAGCGAGGAACTAAAAACAGCATTTGAAGCCCTAACACCCGGCAGGCAAAAGGCATACCTGCTGCATTTTGCAGCGGCTAAGCAAGTTAAAACCCGCGAAGCAAGGGTACACAAATGCATCCCCCAAATTATGAATGGAAAAGGATTGGACGATTAACCATATGGATAACTATGGCATTAAAAATATTAACATCATCGCAAAGCGAGGAATTATTAGGGATATTAAAGATACGGTTTGAAACGCATCAGGATCGCCACAGGGGCATCCATTGGGCAGAAGTTTACGCTCGCTTGCAAGATCGGCCGGAAAGACTATGGTCGTTAAATGAAATGGAACAAACCGGCGGCGAACCCGACGTTGTTGGATTTGAGAAAGCTACCGGTGAATATATATTTTTCGATTGCGCACCCGAAAGCCCCAAAGGCCGCCGCAGTATATGTTATGACCATGCAGCACTGGAAGCCCGTAAAGAACACAAACCGTTAGATAGCGCTATAAATATGGCCGCCGAAATGGATATAGAAATTTTGAATGAAACTGAATACAGGCAATTGCAACAATTGGGGGCGTTTGACACCAAAACCTCCGGTTGGTTAGCAACCCCTGCAGGCATCCGTAAACTGGGTGGCGCTATTTTCGGCGACCGCCGGTACAATACAGTTTTTATATACCACAACGGTGCCGAATCTTACTATAATGCAAGAGGCTTTCGTGGCTCTTTAAGAGTTTAAGCTGCGCTTATCCCGATACGATTTTGCCGTACTTATCAAGGTTTGTTTGACATTTTGGTCAGGTTGTGCCACCCCATAATATTTGATCGCGGCCTTTGGGTACGCGCATAATGGGTTGTTGGGTTTGGCATACCGGGCAGTTTACACGGTTTAAGTTAATACCCCATTTTGATTGATTCCGGCCGGCCCTTCTAAACCAAATAACAAGGCCAACTATTATTGCCGCGTAAATAAGAAGTTTGATCATTATTCAGTGTTGTTTTTATACTTGTATAAAGATATAGATTCTTTATACGTATTTAAAAAAAATCCCATAGCCATACCCCGGCCTATGGGAAACGCATCCCAAGTTTAAATGGTTACGCTATCTCCTAATTTGTTTAGATAGTTAAAAATAATGCCTTGTTTCTCAAAGTGCTTACTGTAAGTATTATATCGCTGTTCAATAAAAAAGTCTTTAGCGTAACCATCATGTACAGGCAAAATTTGTTTAGGCTTAATGGCGTCGGCAAAGCCGGCAATGCGCAATTCGTTGGCGAAAGGCGCCATAGCAACTAATATCAATAGTTCAATGCCTTTGTATTGGAGCAGTTTATCCTCCATCGAATCTACCGGGTGTAATACCTTGTCGTTAATTATAAAACCCGTCATCTGCGGTATTGGGCTATCCAGCAGTGGCTCGTGCTGTACGGAGATAGCCTCTAATTTAAAAGGGCCAATGTTATAAATACCTTCTTCTAACAGGCTGGAGTAAATGCCTTCTTTTTGGATAGCGGCACCAACCTCCATGTTGGCATATACGATAGCTTTACTCAGGGAAATAATCTTTTTAAGGTTGGGGGTATCCAGATGGTCCGGGTGGGTGTGGGTGATGATGATGCTGTTCACATCTGCGAACATCCCGGGCGTAACATCGCCCTCGGCAAAGCTGAATTTTCCCGGGTCGAACAATAGTTTATGGCCGTCCAGTTCAAAAACAAGGCAGGAGTGGAGGTATTTGGTGATTCTCATATGCTGATAATGATATACACTTAACCTATCCGGCCTTAAAAAGGTTTGGCCTAAAGCAGTTGTTTTAACTCCTCGAAGTTGTTTATAGTAGCCACCTGGCCGGTTTCAACTTCGCCAAAACCGTACGATGCAAAAATGAAGGGAACATCGGCCTTGGTAGCAGCTTCGCAATCGCCCATGGTATCGCCTACGTAAACAGGGTTTTTAAGGTTGTGGTCGTTAACAATATCGCGGATATTATTGGCCTTGGGGTTGCCCTTGGTGCCATAGCATTGGTGCGCCAAAAAGTAGGGGTGCATTTGGTGCAGATCTAAAAATAGTTCGATATATCCGCTTTGGCAGTTGCTTACAATGTAGAGTTTGTATTTTTCGCCGAGATAGGTAAGCGTGTCGGCAAGGCGTGGGTACAGCGTACCGCCTTGTTTGTGCAATATCTCCAGCTCGCTAACCGAGCATAGTTGCTTTACTTCTTCGCGCTGTTCGTTGCTTAAAAACGGGAACAGTTTTTCGAAGATCTTATCATACGTCATTCCTGTAATAGAGCGTACCCGCTCGCGGGTCATCACCTCGTTGGCCATATAAGGTGCCTGATTAAGGGCGGCCTGCCACGCGCCTGTAATGGTATCGGTACTATCCCAAAGGGTGCCGTCAAGGTCGAAAATTATGCTGTCGTATGTGTTTTTTAAGCTATCCATTGCTGCGTATTGTGCCGCAAAAGTAGCAGTTTATTTTTAGCGGACAGTCGCCCAAACGTAATTAGTATATTGGGAATTGGCCTGCGCCGAATATTACCGACAGTAACGGAATCGCCAACAAAAAAAATACCCTTGCTTGTTCTACTTTGTCAGAATCGCCTTTTACAAATACGTGGTTAATGTCGGCTAATATGGTGTTGATCGCGTTTTTCATAGTAAACAGTGTTATTGTGATTGCTGTTTTTTTGACGCTGCGAGGGTGGGGAAGGTTTAATGGGAAGTTAAAATTAGAAAGTTAAAAAGTTAAAAGTAAAAGGAATCAGGTTGGATTTTCTCGCTATTTTCTGAGTACAGTGAGAATGCAGCGAGAATATTTACTCGCCCGGTCATTGCTTCGCTCGACCACCCTCTCTTCGCTGCGCGGAAAGGGGGTAAGGAGACATTTTTATTTTTCACCCTTTTTGCACAGCAGAGAGGGTCGCGCACGAAGTGCCGCGGGGTGAGTAAACTACACACGAGCACATAAAGTAAATTACTCCTTCTCGTACAAAACCGTATTGTGAATGTTCCAGTCCTCAATATCAATAAGGCCGGGCCGGGTGTGGTAATGGTTATCGTCCGTGGGGCATTTAACTACATATTCGCCTTCGCTAACAAGGGAAATAATAGGGCGCTCGCCGCACCGTTTACAGGGTTTGCAATAAATAGACCCGGGTATTGTCACATAGCCTTTCATAAAGTGATATACGTAGGTTTTATTCCTTCAGGTTGTGAAAACAGAAAAAAAATATTCCGGCGAATATTATTTCGCGTCGTTTATTTCTATCCAGTAACCATCGGGGTCCTGAATGTAAACCTGCGATACACCATCAACGCGGTGCTCCACCTGGCCGGCAACACCTTTCCAATTACTGTAGGTGATCTTTTTGTCGGTAAGTGTTGCTATAAATTTAGTGATAGATGGCACACTGAAGCAAATATGATCGCCAATGAGTTTTGGCGCGGTAGAGCAACTGCCCTGTATAACGTGCATGGCAACGTTGGGTGCAATGTTATACCAGGTGTGTACGGTATCTTTAAATGGATTGGGGATTATTTTTAAGCCTAAAACAGAGGTATAAAAGGCATTGCTTTTTTTAAGATCGGCAGAGCAAAGGGCGGCGTGGTTAAATACTGCCTGCGCGTTGCTTGCCAACGGAGTACTTAACAATAGTACAGCGGCTATTTTAAGAGCGCGGGTTTTAATTGATTTATAGACTAACATAGGTGCGGGATTAGAATGGGTTTAAATATACAGTTTATGTAAATGCAAAATAATTTTCCCTTGCATTTTTTTTCGTACAGCAAGCTGGCGCCATCAAATCATTGTTTGCGTGCTTTAAACGCGCTTTGTAACAACTTGGTGATACTGCCTGCTGTGGATTAAACTTCGCAATGCCGCTGTAGTTTAACTTATAACAAACAGGAATTAGAATATAAAAAACATAAAGATCATGAAAAAGGAAATTGTAAGATTGTTAGCGTTATTAGTATTTGGCGCAGCAGCATTAACCGGATGTTCAATTGAAAACCAGGGCCGCCACGGTAAATATAATAATAACCGTAACCACCGCGACCACCATGATTACCATAATAACGACCATCATTATAACAACGGTTATTAATAAACATATCAACATCAATAATTACATCTAAATATAAACATCATGAAATATCTAAAAGTATTAGCCGTAGCAGTAGTAACCATGTTTGCCTTTGAAGGGGCAAAAGCACAAGTAGTTGTTAGCGCCCATATTGGCACACCAGCCCCGCGCCGTACCGTAGTAGTGCAAAGGCCCGTAGAACGCCGTGTGGTAGTAGTAAACAGTCATCACCGCAGGTATTACCGCCGCCCGGTAGTGGTTGAAAGGCGTGCATACTATCATCGCCCGGCACATCGCCGTGTGGTGGTAAGGCACTATTAATATATACGATAATAAATTTGAAGCCCTCCTGAACTTTCAGGGGGCTTTTTATTTTACACCAGTGCGGGTAGCAATTTATTGGCTGTCAGTATTTTTACATCCCAATTACCTTCACTTTTTTATATTGCGGGCTTAATTTCAAATTACAGATGCACAGAAGCGGTTTTCTTAAGTTTTTCCTGGCTATATCGGCCTTTACGTTACTTATGGACTGGTACGTTTTTAACGGCTTGCGTACCCTTACTACCCATTGGCAAAACCGCCCTGCAAGGCTGATGCTTATCTGGGGTTTCCTGATTATATCGGTTGCTGTAACGGTAGTGTTCCTGGTAGGGCTTAATACTTTAAGTACCGCTAAAGGGATGACGCCTTTCCACGAGTGGATGCTGAGTTTATTTCTCACCTTTTTTGTTACTAAACTCGTATTTGTAATAGTGCTTTCGCTGGGCGATCTGGGCCGTTTTATAACGGGTATTATACACGCGGTGACAAAAGACGGCAAAACGGGCGAATGGATATTCCCGTCCCGACGTAAATTTATCAGCGAGATTGCCATACTGCTGGCCGCTATACCTTTTACCGCTTTTTTTTATGCGATGCTGCGCGGCAAGTACGATTATAAGGTACATCGCCAAACACTTTATTATGATGAACTGCCCGAAGCTTTCGACGGCTTTACTATTACCCAGCTATCTGATATCCACTCGGGGAGTTTCGACAATGTGAAGGCCATGCAACATGGTATCGACCTCGCCAAAGCCCAAAAATCCGACCTTTTTGTTTTCACCGGCGACCTTGTGAATAATGCCGCATGGGAAATTGAACAGTATATTGATAATTTTGGGGCGATAAAAGCACCTTTCGGTCAATTCTCTATTTTGGGTAACCACGATTATGGCGACTATATTGCCTGGGAAAGTGAGCAGGCAAAGCATGATAACCTTGCCAAGCTAAAACAACACCACGCCGAACTGGGCTACCGTTTATTGCTGGATGAAAACGTAGTGATCGAAAAAGGCGGGCAAAAAATAGCTTTAGTAGGTGTAGAGAACTGGGGCGAAGGTTTCGTACAAAAAGGTGACCTTGACCGCGCCCTTAAAGGCGCTGATCTAAACGCTTTCAAGATCCTGTTATCGCATGACCCTACCCATTGGGAAAAGAAGGTGCGCTACCACCCGGTTGATGTGCATTTAACCCTATCAGGCCATACCCACGGCGCGCAGTTCGGTATCGAAGCCGCCGGCCTAAAGTGGAGCCCGGTCAAGTACCGTTACCTGGATTGGGCAGGCCTGGTGAACAATAAAAACCGCTACCTGTACGTAAACCGCGGCTTCGGCTTCCTGGCATTCTCAGGCCGCCTCGGCATATGGCCGGAGATAACGGTAATAACATTGAAGAAGCGCAGCGTATAGTTAAACGCCGCAATGATGCGTAGCCTTCAACTCAACCATTTTCCAAACTCATAAAACTTTTTAATGCTGATGCTTATTTTGCTGCCAACAGTGTACTTGCGGCGGGCGTAATTGATCACACGCAACGTCACCTCCTCACGTTCGATGATGAGTTCTTCAAAAAAGCCTTTAAAAAGCACTTGTTTAACCACCCATTTCGGGCCCATGCCCAAGGCAGTAATGCTGATGTGCTCGGCGTAAATTACTACCGTACCACGTTTCGACTTTATGCCGCAAACCTTAGCTTGCGCCGTGGTAAGTTCGCTGCAATTGATTAAAATTTTGGCGGTATAAAGTAATTTAGGGCCGTTATAAAGCGTTTCCGGAGAGCCATATTCCACAATTTCACCTTCCTTTATTACAATCAGTTCATCGGCCATGGAAAGGAGCTCGGCAGGGTCGTGCGATACCAGTATGACGGTAACGCCCCATTCTTTTACGATCTGGCGGATATCGTGCTGCAGGCTTTCGCGGTAGGCGGCATCAACCTGGTTAAAGGGCTCGTCGAGCATCAACACTTCCGGGCGATTAATGAGGGCTTTGGCAATAGTTACCCGTTGCTTTTCGCCACCGCTAAGCTTGCTAAAGGGTTGTTCGCGTAATTCATAGATCCCCAGTAAGTTTAGCGCCTGGGTAGTTTTCTGGATCTTGTAATTGGCATCTTCGGTAGGCAGGCCGCGGCCTACATTATCCCATACGTTAGCGCTCATGTCCATACCCGTATTATCCTGGCTTACCATGGTAATGGCAACCTGCGCCGCTGTAAAATTAGCCGTACGAACGGGGAGGGGTTGCCCATGAAAAAATACGTCGCCCGAGTCGGGTTTCATAGCGCCCGACAATAGTTTTAACAGCGTTGTTTTACCGCTGCCGCTTTCGCCCACAATGGCGGTAATTTTGCCCTTGGGTATAAAAATGGTAATATTATTAACGCCCGAAGATTTATCTCCAAAAAAGTTTTTGGTAACCGATGTGGTTTCGAGTATCAGGTCGTTGTTCATTTATGGGATAAGGCATGGGTGTAACTCGTTTCAAACCTAACCTATAAAAAGGGATCAGCCAAAAAAAAGTGGAAATCAAAGCCAACGTCATCCTGAACCGGTTTCAGGATCTTTCAGGACAATTTTAGACTGTGCAAGCGGGTTGCCGAAACAAGTGCGGCATAACGGGCTTTAAGTATGTAATTTTCTCGGTCGCAAACAATTAGGCCTAAATATTTATTCACCTATTAAATCTATCATCATGAACAGAACCATCGGAATAGTACTTATCGTTATTGGCGCGGCCATGCTCATCTGGACCGGCTTCACATACACCAAAAAAGAAAAAATAGTAGATGCAGGGCCGATACAGATCTCTGCCGACAGACAAAAATCTGTAAACTGGCCACCATATTTGGGCGGCATATTATTAGTGGGCGGGATTGTTATTGTCGCCACATCAAAAAAAGCCTAACGCTTCCGTATATTAGCGGTAATGGAACCAACTTTTTTTGACGCCCCTGCCGATTTTCGCGACTGGCTGCAAAAGCACGCCCATGAAGAAACCGAACTGCTGGTTGGTTATTATAAAGTGGGTAGCGGCAAACCAAGCATTACCTGGCCGCAATCGGTCGACGAAGCCCTGTGCTTTGGCTGGATAGACGGCGTGCGAAGGTCTGTAGATGCAGAAGCCTATTGCATCCGCTTTACCCCACGCAAACCTACCAGTATCTGGAGCGCCGTAAATATCAAAAAAGTTGCCGACCTTACCGAGAAAGGCCTGATGCAACCCGCCGGAATTGCCGCTTTTGCTAAACGGAAAGCAGAAAAGTCGGCTATCTATAGCTTTGAAGTTGCACCAATGGTGCTGAAGCCTGAATACCAAAAACAATTTAAGTCCAACAAAAAAGCCTGGGCTTTTTTTGAGGCACAGGCACCATGGTATAAACGCTTAACCATCCACCGCGTTATGTCGGCCAAGCAAGAGAAAACACAGCTAAGCCGTTTGGTAAATATTATCGCGGCGAGCGAAAGGGGAGAGATAATAAGATAAGGCGTAACCACCATCACAAAATGCAAAATACTGTCATCCCGGTTTGTTAGCTACCAAACCAGGCCCCACACTGTAAATAGCAGACCTGTCAAAGCCGTATTTAGTGTGAGATGCTGCCCTCCGGCCGGTGCGCAGCACGACAGTTATCTTTAATATTATATTAGTTTGCCGTTCTCAATAGCATCTTGCAAAACAGCAATCCTAAACTTGGGCTTATAACAGTAACCTGCTAATTTTTTTACCCACGGGCGGTGGTAACCAAATACCGTTTTTAGCATTCGCACCCTTGCAGACCCCTTTGGATAGCCATATTTATACCAGCTAAATTTGGAGTTGTCGATGGCGAAATGTTCGGCAAATTCGGCCAGGAAAAGGTCTATCTCTATATCGTAAATATCCAGATCAAGATCGATACTGGTGTTGGGGTGTAGCTGCGAGGTGTCAACCCGGCTTACCTTGTACCGGTTACAGTAGTTGATGATAAAATCTTTTAACTGTGGTTGAATTTGGTCCATGCGATCCCGTTAGTTATCCATAGGACACCGCTTTTTGGCCGGCGTTGCAGTCTAAAAGTATGAAAAAGGATGTTAAGTTCATTTTATTTAACTTTTATTAACGGGTGCTTGTAACGCTAAGTGGTAATTTTTCCTTTAGATAGATGGCTGGTTTTCTTCATTGCCGTCCCATTTATAGGGCGGAATAACAAAGAAGTATTGAGGCTTCAGCCTAAACTCAATATTGTGGCTAAAGCCAAATAGTTTTTATATCAGTCCGTTGACTTTAGTCAACGGCAATGAATATTATAAGGGAACATACTGATTATACACTCTTTTCCAACTTGTACATTTTTACCGGCTGCTTCAATATGCCGTTACGCTCGGGTATGTTCAGCGGGATAATTTCGCCGGTTTTGGCGTAGCCGCGGCGTTCATACCACTCCAGTAACTCGGTGCGGGTGGTGATAACCGTCATGGCTATGATATGGAAATTGATGCTGCGGGCGTAGTCTTCGGCGGCTTGTAGAAGCTTGCGGCCAAGTCCGCCGGCCTGTAGGGTGGGCGATACGGTAAGCATGCCCAGGTAAAGTTTGTCGCCGCGTTTTTGCAGGTAAACACAACCGGTTATGTGGCCATCGCCATTAGTGTTTTTAAGGATAATGGAATTCTTGTCGTCCATTTGCCCGGTCAGGTCCTCAGCGTCGATACGTTGCCCGCCGATAAGGTTGGCCTCGGTAGTCCAGCCTTTTTTGGAACTTTCGCCCCGGTAGGCAGAGTTGATAAGGGTAACCAGTTCAGGAACATCAGTAAGGGTAGCGGGTATTATAGCCATTCGGCAAATTTATTAAATCGAAACAAAAAAATGATTAGTAATGCGTACTACTTAACGCATGCTGTTTTACTCACCCGGTCATCGCTTCGCTTGACCACCCTCTCTTCGCTGCGCGGAAAGAGGGTGTTGTTTATTTTGTTTTTACCTTCTTTTCGAAGCAGAGACGGTCGACCAGCATTGCGATCCCGATAGCTCGGACAGGGCGAGTAATTGAACAAGCGACAAAATCATTGCAAATCCCGGTAATCTTCCCGCACCGGGCTAAACACATCTATCAGCCTGCAATCTGTAATGGCTAACCCGCTGTGACGAACATTGGACGGGATTACCGCGAACTTATTGCTATCTAAAACCTGCACCTCGTTAGCAACCGTTAGCTGAAACTGCCCCTCCAGCACAAAAGACATTTGTTCGTGAACGTGCTGATGATCTGGCACGCTATTGCCGGCCTTCACCTCTATAAAATTGATGGTGTTATTCGTGGTATGGATAAGCCTGGAGAAAAAGCCGGGTGCAATTTCTTTGGCGTCGATGTCTGAGAATTGGCGGAAGATGTTTGTGCTCATGGTTGCAAGATAGTAAAGAAACAATTTTTTTCACGCCCTTCCTTCAGAGAGGGCCGGGGTGAGGCTTTTATCCCACTATGTACTTACTCCCCGGCAAGTAGGATAAGATCTTGATGCCGATATACGTCACTACAAATGTACATATTGCCAGCACAGGTATCACCAGCGCTACATTGTGCAGCCAGTTGTTTATGATGGGGAATAACTGCACAAGCACTAAAATATGCGCCAGGTAGATACCATAGGTAAGGCCTGATACTTTAGCCATAAAAGTTTCCATACCGGCACTTTTAAAGCTAATAACGCGGAACATAAGGAATAATCCCGTTGCCATCATGGCTACATTAATGGTTGGGAATGCCCAGGAAAGTTCCAGTTCGGGCAGGTCTTTAGCAAATGGCAATTGGTGATCGAACACCATGTGGGTAATAAGGTAACCGGCGATTACTAAAACGGATCCCACAACAAAGCCGGCCCTTTTAGAAATGGTAACATGCTCTTTAATGTAATTGCCCAGCAATAGGTAGCCTATATAGCCCGAGAAATAGTAACCGCTGTGGTATTTGTTCCAAAAGCACTCGCCCCAAACTTCGGGAATAACGGTTTTGATGTAGGGGAAGCACAATGTAATCACCCAAATAAGCAAAAAGAACTGCTTGAATTGCTTAGATGCCGTTTGCACCCACGGCGAAAATATGGGAATAAACAAGTACACGCCGATAAACATATATACAAACCACAAATGCCCCGCACTTGGCGCAAAGTTGATGGGAATCATGTACAGATCATGCCACATTTGGCCTGCGTTGCTGCTGCCCAGCAGGTAAGGCACAATGGCGTACATGTTGCTCCAAAACAGGAACGGGATAAGCAGGCGGCTAAACCTGCGCTTATAAAACTGGCTTCCGGTCTCTTTAATGGGTAGCAATAAATAGCCCGAGATCATGACGAATAAGGGTACGCATGCCCGCATAAAACTGCCGTAATTATTTACCCAGGTATGGTCCTGCCTTATGATCTGGCCCTTATCGCCGATGTAGAAAAATTCGCCCGAGTGCACGATAAGAACCATAAGGCAGGCGACGATCCTTAACACGTTAAGATAGGCGGTTGGGCTGCTTTTAAAGGCGGTTGGGGCTTGCATTGCGCGCATAGTTTATTAATTGGTGCCCTAATTTATATAAAACGGCGGTATTTATACACATAAGTTAAAACTTAGCCCCAACTTAGGCGTTTTAAAAATACATCGTATTTAGCTATGGCATTTATTGATTATTACAAGATACTGGGCATCAGCAAAACCGCTACTGATAAAGATATCAAAAGCGCGTACCGCAAAATGGCCCGCAAGCATCACCCCGATCTTAACCCCAACAACGCCGAGGCCGAAAAGCAATTTAAGGAGGTGAATGAAGCCAACGAAGTTTTAAGCGACCCCGAGAAGCGTAAAAAATATGATAAATACGGCGAGAACTGGCAGCACGGCGAGGCCTACGAACAACAGTCCAGGCAGCAAAGCCGGCAACGCAACCCCGGCGGTGGTGGCGGTTTTGACTTTGGCGGCGGTAGCGGCGGCGATTTCTCAGACTTTTTTAACTCCATGTTTGGCGGAGGCCCCCCGGGCGGTGGTGGCGGCAGAACGCAACAACGTTACCGCGGGCAGGATATGAATGCAAGCCTTAGCCTCGACCTCCGGGATATCCTGGAAAGTAAAAAACAAACCATAACCGTAAATGGTAAAAATATAAGGCTTACCATCCCCGCAGGAATAGCTGACGGCCAAAGCATAAAAATTGCAGGCCATGGTGGCGCAGGCAGCAACGGCGCACCCGCGGGCGACTTATATCTTAAATTCAACATCCCTGAGGATGCTGAATTTAAACGGGTGGGCAGCGACCTGTACCGAAACATCAACCTGGACTTGTACACTGCCGTTTTAGGTGGCGAAATTACTGCCGATACCTTGACGGGCAAGGTGAAGCTGAAAGTTACGCCCGGTACGCAGATTGGCACTAAGGTAAAGTTAAAAGGTAAGGGCGTACCTGTTTATAAAAAGGAAGGCCAGTTTGGCGACCTGTATCTCACTTACAATGTGCAACTGCCAACCACGCTTACCGACAAGCAAAAAGAGTTATTTGAAGAACTGGCTAAATCATAAACCGATATGAGGACCGAAAATTTAATAACCGTAAACGATTTTTGTGTGTACCACAATGTGGAATACACCTTTGTTGATTACCTGGCCGATGCGGGGCTAATTAAAGTAACAACCGTTAACAAAACCAACTGCATCCCGCTGGACGAGATCCAACATTTAGAGCAGCTGGTACGCCTGCATAACGAGTTGGAGATTAACGAACCGGGTATAGCAACCATAAATAATTTGCTGCAAAAAATGGAGGATATGGAAGAGGAAATGAATGTTTTACGCAGCAAATTGCGCCTTTACGAAGAGTAAAATACAAAAAACAGTCGATTTTTATTAAACCATGGTACGGTTATGGTGTCATACTTACAAATGAAACAATAATTGTAAATAAAATTCGCTACCATGAAGACTCTTAAAATTTCAATAATCGCATTAGCACTTACCCTTGGCGCGCACATTGCAAACGCACAAGTTAGGGTAGGGATAGGTATAAATTTAGGCACACCGGTACGTTATGTAGAACGCCCTGTTGTTTATGATGAACCCGTAGTTTATGAACGCCCGGTTGTTTATCACAGATACAGCCGGCCGGTATATTACCGCACCCGTTATTACAATCGCCCGGTTTACCGTAACGTAGAATATCGCGATCACGGTAGGGGTTGGGGCCGCGGACATGGCGGTGGCAGAGGCCACGGCAGGCACTAATCCACTATAAATAATAAGAAAGCCCTTCAGCAATGAGGGGCTTTTTTTGTGCCATGGGTCTCGGATCGATACGGATAGGGTGAGTTACTTCTTCAAAAATCCATTCAACGCCGCTTGTGTAAACTCAGACAATACCAACTCGCCGCTAATGGCGGCGCGGTCTATAAGGAGTTTCTCCCAGTCCTCGGTGCCTTCCCATAAAATCTGTTTGAGGCCGATAAGTGCCTCCGTATGGTAAGATGCAAGGCGCTGGGTTAACAGCGACAGGGCTTCATCTAAAGCTTTAGTATCGGCATAAACCTCGTTGTAAAGGCCTTTTTCCATAGCCCATTGCGCGGTTTGGAAATCTACCGCACGGATGGTTAACTGAGAAAATGCAGGTAAGCCTATTTTGCGGATCACGGCGGGCGAGATCACAAACGGACCTATCCCTATAGCCAGTTCACTTAGCTTGATGGATGCGGCTTCGGTAGCCAGGCAGTAATCGGCAGCGGCTGCAAGGCCTACACCACCACCAACTGCTTTACCCTGCACACGTGCTATAACTATTTTTGGCGATTTGCGGCAGGCGTTGATCACGTTGGCAAAGCCTGAAAAGAATATGGCGCCTGCTTCCTTATCTTTTATCTGAAGCAACTCGTCAAAACTGGCGCCCGCGCAAAAGGTGCGTTCACCGGCGCTTTGCAGTACAATGATTTTGGTTTGAGGGTCGGCGCCAGCGGTATTTATTTTATCGGTGAGTTCCTGCAACAATAGGGCAGGCAACGAATTTTGGGCGGGGTGGTAAAAACCTATAGTAGTTACGCCATCGGCTGTTGTGTTAGATATAACGTTTCCGTTTGTGCTGTCGTTTATCATCGGGCTGATATAAATGCGCGGCAATATCCGCAATTTAAACGGACCTGCAAATTATTGCCGGTAAACAAAACCTAAGAGCTTAAGCCAGTGGCAGCTCAAAATAAAATGTAGAGCCCTTGCCCGGCGCGCTATTAACCCCAATGGTGCCATGGTGATTATCAATGATCTGTTGCGAGATGTAAAGGCCCATACCCAAGCCGCTGGTCATGTTCTTTTTATCTTCTACACGGTAAAAACGCTCAAAAATGCGATTGCGCTGATCGTTAGACAGGCCAATGCCATTATCGGTAACAGAAACACGCACATTGTCGCCACGCTTTTCGGTATTGATGATAACCGTTTTATTAACCTGCGAGTATTTTACAGCATTACTGATAAAGTTCATGAAAACCTGTTCTAAACGCTCGGCGTTACCTTTTACAATAAGTGATTCGTCAGCATTATTTATAAAAATATATGATGGATAAACGTGTAAAGAGGTATCAGTACTTTGGTTTATCAGTTCGGTAAGGTTTACTTCTTCAAATGCATACTCTAAACGGCCGGCCTTTATCTTACTTACGTCAAGCAAGTCGTTTATTAAACTTTGCAATTTATTGATAGATACGCCCGCTTTGCCTATGTATTGTTTAATAATAGGGGGCAACTCTTCTCGTTTATAACTTTCTATCAGCTGTAGGTATCCCTTTAAACTGGTTAATGGAGTTTTAAGTTCGTGGCTGGCAATGCCGATAAACTCGTCTTTGCGATCCATTTCGCGTTTTTGATCCTCGATATCGGTAGCGGTACCAACCCAAAATATGATCTCGCTCTCGTCATTTCTCAATGGTTGGGAACGGTTTAGGTGCCAGCGATAGACCCCGTCATGCCTGCGGTAACGGTTTTCTACTTCAAACATTTCGCCGGTTTTTAACGAATTCGCGTACTTGTCGGCTGTTTCCTGCAAATCGTCGGGGTGTACCAGTTCTTGCCAGCCAAAACGACCGGTGGTATCAAAATCCAACCCTGTATAGTCGTACCAGCGTTGATTGTATGAGGTTACGTTACCATCCGGCAGGTTGGTCCAGGTCATCTGTACAATATTGTTGGTAAGCAATTTAAAGTGCTCGCGGCTTATCAGCAAGTCGCCGGTGCGTTCTTTAACGGTTGCCTCCAGGCTGTCATTCAGCTTTTCTGTATATGCACGCGATTCCTCTAACTGGTTGTTACGTTGCTGTAGTTGCCTTTCGGTTTCTTTTAGCACGCTTAGGTCAGTAATTATGATACTAAGTGCGGTACCTGTGTCCAACTCAATCGTGTTGCACGAGAACAGGCAGTGCATATCCTTGCCACCGCCATCTTTCAGGATGATCTCCTGTCGGCAATCCTGGTCCCAGCTATTATGGATCACTTTTTTTAAAGTCTCTTTTGATGAATCGGGCACGAAAGACTTAAGCGGCATCCCTAAAACTTTTTCGAGCGGGGTGGCGGCCATTACAGCGAAGCGTGTGTTGCAATATAAAACGATGCCATCGCGGTTTATGGTAACGGCGCCTTCGCTCATGCGTTCAATAAATACACGGTAGGTTTGATCGGCAGTTTTTAGGGTATACAGCTGATGACCGTCGGTGTCTTTTACCACAAGGGCATCCACCTGGCCGGTACGTATTGCATTAATGGTTTCCTGCGCTTCTTCCAGTTGAAAGCGCAGTTCCTGAATTTCTTCTAAGGTGTTGTTCTGCTGCTTCATAAATTAACTGTTAGCAATACCCAACCCTTTTAAAACACGTGGAACATTGCTCATGTCGCCTATCATCCTCCGTTCGGGGTAAGGCGATTTTTTGATCATTAAAGGTACCGCAATTACATCCTCGCCTTCGGCAAGTTTGGGTTGCTGATGAATGTCGATGATCTCCAGCTCGTAGTTGCCTGCAAGGTATTGCTCACAAATGGCTTTAGTATTCTCTACCGCTCGGATTGAATTGGGGGATGCCCCGGTAATAAATAAGCGTAATACGAAAGGCTCGGCCTTCGCATCATCGTCGTATCGGTCTAAACTCTCGTTCTTAGCGGCCATAACTATAAGGTAATACAATTAAGCAGGGCGAATGTTTAAGCCCACCAGTACCTTTTCTTCGTTAGAGAGGTCGCCTATGATCTTGCGGATAGGCTCCGGTACTTTACGCACCAAAGTAGGAATAGCCAGTATCTGGTCGCCCTCAGCAAGTTGCGGTTTCTCCAACAGGTCAATAACTTCTATGCGGTACTGGCCTTGCAAATATTCTTCGCAGTATTTTTTTAGGTTAGTTAATGCTGTAACACTTTTGGGCGTTTTGCCTGCCACGTACAGCCTTAGTTCCCATTTTTTATCTATTTGCTTTGCCATTACTTTTTACGGGTTTTATTAACGGTTTCCGTTTGCTCGCCTCTTCTCATCCTGATCACTTCATCGCGGTTGGTTGATAAGATCTGTTTTTTTAATTCTTCTTCCAGGTACACCTTGTTCAGTTCTTCCTCTATCGATTCAAACTCGCTGTTAAGGCTGGCAATTTTAGCTTCCAATACCTGGCGTTTGCGTAGTATCTCGCGGTCTTTACGGCTAACGGCATTTGTACGGATAGCTTCGCCGGTTTGCTCAAGCAGCACTTGTTCTTTACGTGCCGAGCCGGTAAGTACACCACCAGGGCCCAGATAAACGTCAACAAGGCTAAGCCCCTGGTCACTAATAATAAATTCGCGTACCTGGTTAGAGTGCTTCATCCCGCGCGATTTCATTACATACAAGCCACGGTTGCGCTCGCCATTAAATTCAATATCGCGCACCAGGATCCAGGCATCTACCAATGATGATACGCCCTCGTCGGTTTGCTCGTTTACGATGGTGTTTAATGATAGGGCGGTAAACATTACCGAAATCTGCTCTTCCTGCAAAAAATCTATCATGCGCACAAGCATGTTTTTAACATCGCTTACCGAACCAATATTAATGAAGTTGGTTATCGGGTCGATGATAACTACGCTTGGTTTATGCTTTTTAATAAGCTTGTGCATAGCCACCAGGTGCATTTCCAACCCATAAAGGTTTGGCCTCGACGCGTTAAATATCAGCAGGCCTTGATTTACGTAATCTTGTAGATCGACACCTATTGAACGGATGTTACGAATAATTTGCTGGGGAGATTCTTCCATTGCAAAGTACACGCATTTTTCGCCGCGGCGGCAGGTTTCGTTAGCGAAGGATGCCGCTAAACTTGTTTTACCTGTGCCTGCGGTGCCTGATACAAGCACGCTGCCACCACGATACAGGCCTTTGCCACCAAGCATATCATCCAGCCCTTTTACCCCTGTAAATAAGCGCTCGCTGGATACATTGTTTGACATTTTTAGCGATGTAACCGGCAAAACTGATATTCCGTCTTCATCTATCAGGAACGGATATTCGTTTGTGCCATGCACCGTGCCCCGGTATTTTATGATACGCAGGCGGCGGGTGGTTATCTGGTTAACCACGCGGTTATCAAGCAGTATCACGCAGTCGGATACATATTCCTCCAGCCCCTGGCGGGTTAACGAACCTTCGCCTCGTTCGCCCGTAATAATGGCTGTAACGCCTTTTTCCTTTAACCAGCTAAAAAGCCTGCGCAGTTCGGTACGTAAAACAGCAAGGTTATCCAGGCCGCTAAAAAGGTTTTCGAGCGTATCTAACACCACGCGTTTGGCGCCAATGCTGTCAATAGCGTAACCAAGTCGTATAAATAACCCTTCCAGGTCGTACTCGCCGGTTTCTTCTATCTCGCTGCGGTCAATATGTACGTGATCTATCTTTATTTTTTTCTCTTCCTGTAGTTTCTTCAGGTCAAACCCTAACGATGCCACGTTCATAGCCAAATCGTCGGTCTTTTCTTCAAATGCTACAAAAACTCCGGGCTCGTTGTATAGTACGGCGCCGCGCACAATAAACTCAATAGACATGAGGGTTTTACCGCAGCCGGCCTCGCCGCATATCAATGATGGCCTGCCAAGGGGCAAACCACCACCGGTAATTTCATCGAGCCCTACAATACCTGTTAATGCTTTGGGTAATGAGCCATACATTACAGGTTCTTTCTTTTTTTGAGATTTACTCATGGGTAATTGTTTTCAATAGTTCATAAAATATAATACACTTATAAGCCACCGGGACTATTTATGCGATTATGTTATAAACTATCTGTATTAAAAATATTTACACCTAACTAAGCGGGTTTATAAATTGTTTGGTTTATAATACTTTTTTTACAATTTTTTTGTAAAAACAACCTTCAAATAAGTTTTTTTACCGTCATTTAAGTTCAAGTAAAAATATTATTTGCCGGATTAGCTAAAATGGTACAGATGATTTAATATTGTATAACATTCTGCGCGCCTACAGAATTTTACCTATATCGTAAGCAGTATGTTTATATCAATTTTTCTGCCGAAAAATGGAAAACGACTTCAAATCGAACACGCAAAGCGAAAACATATTTAAAATACTGGTGGAGGAATCGCCTTCGCCGGTTGCCCTTTACCTGGGCCGCGACCTGGTGATAAACCTCGCTAACGATGCCGTGTTAAAAGTATGGGGCAAAAACGCTGCCGTTATTGGAAAAACATTTAGGCAGGCACTACCCGAGCTGGAAGGGCAGGGCTTTTTTGAACTACTTGACGAAGTTTTTACAACCGGTGTAGCTTATGAAGCCCACGGTGCGCCGGTGGGCCTGATGTCCAATAATCAACTCAAAACATTTTATTTTAACTTTAATTATAAGCCGCTAAAAAAAGAAAACGGAGAAGTTTGGGGAATATTAAATACTGCCGAGGATGTTACCGAATTGGTGCTTACCCGTAAAAAATTGGCCGAGGCCGAGGACCGGTCGCGCTTCGCGCTTGATTCTGCAGAACTGGGTGCCTGGGATATGGACCCCGCAAATGGCAATCTTACCTGGGACGAGCGCTGTAACGCCTTGCACGGTTTTGCGCCCCGCGAGGTTACCGAATACACCGATGTACTGAAAAATGTTTACCCGGATGACCTGGATCGCATCACGCAAAACGTAGGGGTAGCTCTGGATGCAAGCGGCGACGGGTACTACGACGAATCCTTTAGGGTAATATGCCCCGAATCAAAAGAAATAAGATGGCTGCGCAGTAAAGGCAAGGCCTATTTTAACGAGCAGGGTAGCTGCATCCGCTTTGCGGGCACTACGCAGGATATTACCAACGAGATCCATGACAAAGAAGAACAGCGTAAATTAATTACGCTGATAGATAACACATCCGACTTTATTAGCTTAAGCGATGTTGATGGTAACGTTACCTATGTGAACGCCGTTGGCCGTAAAATGGTGGGCCTGGAGGATACTGATAAGCTGGCCCACAATTCTGAATTTATAATGCCGGGCGAATTGGATAAGTTGAAGAACAGCGTAAACAAATCGCTGCAAAAAGATGGCAAATGGAGCGGCGAAATCTTATACCGTAATTTTAAAACAGGCGAGGCTATCCCCGTTCAGGGCACCACCATGTATATATACGACCCGAGCGGCAATGCCCAGGGCCGTGCAACCATAGCCCGTGATCTGCGTGGCGAAATTACTAATAAGCAGGCCCTGGTTAATAGCGAACACCTGCTGCAAAATATAACCAGCGCGTCGCCAACGGCGCTATGGATGTCTGATGACCACGGCATGATCACCTACGCCAACAAAACCTGGACAGATTGGACAGGGCAGGCAACCGAAGATATTTTAGGCACAGGTTGGCTTCATTGTATCCTGCCCGAAGACCGGGTAAAGGCCGCCGAAAAGTTTTTAGAGGACCTTAAGGCACAAAACCCTTATGAGGTTGACTTTAGGATTCGCAGAAAAACAGGAGAAGTTCGTTGGTGCATCGCCACGGGCAACCCGCAGTATGATAATAATGGCGTGTTTAGGGGCTACATTGGCGCCTGTACAGATGTTACCGAAAAAACCATTACCGATATTGAGCTGCAACTGAAAAACAATGAGCTTAACGACCAGATAAAGCAGTTCGCGTTTGTGACAGACTTTATGCCCGTACAGCTTTGGACGGCCAAGCCTAACGGCGAACTGGACTACGTGAACCAGCAAACCCTTGATTTTTTTGGTTTGCCGATGGAAGATATAATTGGTGACAAATGGCCCAACAACCTGCACCCCGACGACCGCGACGGTTGCATCGCGGCCTGGGTGGAGTCGTTATCAACCGGGAGCCTGTACCAATACGAATTTAGATTGCTGGATAAGAACGGCGACTACAAATGGCACCTGGTGCGCGCCCTGCCTTTTGTGCGCGACGGCGAACTTGTACGCTGGTTTGGTACCAATACCGATATAAACGAGCAAAAAGAAATGCAGCGCCAAAAAGACGACTTTTTGGGCATCGCCAGTCACGAATTAAAAACCCCGGTTACCAGCATAAAGGCCTACGCGCAGGTACTTGGCGCTATGCTAAGTAAAGAGGGCGAAGAGAAAAAGGCCGCCATGGTGATGAAGATGGATGCACAGCTTAACCGCCTCACCAACCTGATAGGCGACCTGCTGGATGTCACCAAGATAAACTCGGGGCGTATCCTGTTCAATAAAGTTTGGTTCGATTTTAACCAGGCTATACAGGAGTGCGTGCAGGACTTGCAGCATACTACCCATAAGCATGTACTGGTAATGGATTTTAAAGAGACCGGAAGCATCTATTCTGATAAGGAGCGCATAGGGCAGGTGATAACCAACCTGGTTACCAACGCTATTAAATATTCGCCACAAAGCAACCGCATTGTCATTAGCACCGAGCGCGACGATAATATGGTAACCGTTTGTGTGGAAGATTTTGGAATAGGCATAGCCGAAGATAAAAAGGAAAGGGTGTTTGAACAGTTCTATCGTGTTAGCGGGACAAAGCAGCATACTTTCCCCGGTTTGGGGTTAGGATTATACATTTCAAATGAGATAATACGGCGCGAAGGCGGTAAAATGTGGGTAAACAGCGTTGAGGGAAAAGGGTCTACTTTTTGCTTCTCGTTACCTGTTGAGATAACAGAGACGAAATGATATTTAAAAACCAGTTAAACCTGCCCGCAATTTATAACTCAAAATTGCACATTTAGATGAGCCAAATGCCCAAGAAGATAATGATTGCCGACGACGACCCAGGAATTGTAGATGCGGTAGAAATGATCCTCGAGTTTGAAGGGTACGCTGTTACTACAACTGTTGACGGGGCAACTGTGCTCGACATGAAACATGAACTGCCCGACCTGCTGCTGCTGGATATTTGGATGAGCGGCGAAGACGGCCGCGATATTTGCCGCAAACTAAAATCAGAATCCCTTACTAAAAATATACCGGTGATTATAATATCTGCCAGCAGGGACATTGCCTCATCTGCCTTTGCTGCCGGTGCCGACGATTTTTTGGCAAAGCCGTTTGAAATGGATGTGCTTTTGGAGAAAATAGAAAAGCTAACCAATTGAATTTATCCTTTCTATTTAGAGAATAATAAGGAACATCGAATTTTAAATGATGAAGTAAAAAATTTCGATATTGGGTGTTCGAAAATCATCATTCGATATTACTTCATTCCTTGTTGTGGGGTATCCACCTTCGCACTATCGGCCGCCCTCCAGGCCTCATAATTTAACCCGGGGGTTAGCCAATATAACAATGCCACCCTCGAGTATCGGTAATTAAAAGGCGACAAAACGAATATTACCCCCATCAATACCGCAACATATAACCACGGCGAGTTAGATCCTGTAAGCATGTGCAAGCCTATCGCGAAGATCAGCATTTCGGCCACGTTGAAGCTGTAGCTTACAAACATGGCTACATACCAATATCCCGGTTCGCGCTCGTAATGCAGGCCGCAGTGCGAGCAGCGCTCGTGCATTTTTTGTGAACTGAAACCATAGGTAGGCGTGCTATAAATATCGCCACGGCGGCAACGCGGGCACTTGGCTTTTATAAAACCTTCTAAAACGTGCACTTCTTTGGCGGGTTTAATATCAGATGTTATCATTGGGCTATTGGGTTTTTACGGAAATATTCGGGAGTAAATCCGGTGTATTTTTTAAAGAATTTGGTAAAGTAGGAGTTGTCGGCAAAGTTGAGTTTGGCGGCTATCTCGGTAATGTTTAGGTCGAGGTTTACTAGCAAGCGTTTAGCCTCCAGGATTACCCGGTTACGGATCACCTCACCTGCCGAAATGCCCAGCATATCGTTACACAAGGCATTTAAATGGTTGGGGGTGATGTACAGCAACGCCGCGTAATCTTTAGGGAGGCGCAGTTTAGCAAAGTTTTTATCGGTTAACCTCCTAAAGCTTTGCAGCAGCGTGTAATTATAAGTTGGCGTAGCGGCATTTTGACTTTGAGTATTGTGCCTTGCCACCAATATAAACAATTGCAGCATCAGCGTGCGGATCATATCCATCCCCATGCGGCTAATTTCATTGCTCTCCTGTATCAATTGCTCAAAAAGGGCCATTATCTGCTGGTGCAATTCAAGTTTTAGGTCGATCACCTCATCATCCACATTGCCGCTAAAGAATGGCAGGCTTTCCAAATAATCGGGCCTCAGCAAAAACGACTGGAAAAACTCCGCAGAAAAATTGATGATGTAGCCATCTACCGGGCCTTCAAAATTCCAGCGGTGTACCTGGCCCGGTACCATAAAATAAATTTGATAGGGTTTTACCGGGAAACTTGTAAAATCGATAGCATGGTTGCCGCCGCCCTCAGTAAATAATACCACATGGTAAAAAGTATGCTTATGTGGCAGGCTAAGGTTTTGATGTTTTAATAAATAAGGCGCAAAACGGCTGATAAGCAGATCGTTGTGCTGATGATCAGACAAAGAACAGATATCATAAACTGGGAACGCCTTTTTCATACTACAAAGATACTTAACTGTTACCTATGGAAATGGTGCGGAATGTGGTTGTTATGGTATTTTTTACTGATTGTGATAACAATCACTTTTTACAAGAAAGTAATTGTGATGTATATACCAACCTGTTTAATATCAATTTCCAATAATAGCTTGTTATGTGGGGCGGTGATTATTGTCAAGAATGGATAGACTCGGAAAATAGCGAACACCGAATGTTGAATTTAGAATGATGAAGCTAACCACTTCGATATTTAACATTCGAAATTCATTATTCGATATTATTAATTGTGTTCTTCAGGCTAATCTTTACTAATTTCACCCCATGCAAAAACCCGACAGCCTTATTTTTGATATGGACGGCACCCTTTGGGATGCCGTTGACACCTATGCCCACTCCTGGAACGTCGTTTTCGCCGAATTGGGGATAGGCAAGACCATCACACGCGATGTGTTGGCCGGTATGGTAGGGATGGAGGGCAAAAAGGTGATCGAAATTTTGATGCCCGAGTTTGACCACGATAAACGGGTAGAGATATACGGCCTAGTGAACGGCCGGCGCCATAATTTGATTACCGAAAAGGGTGGCATCTTATACGATGGTGTTATAGATGGCTTGAAATTATTAGCCGAAAAATATCCGCTATTCATTCTCAGTAACTGCGCTAAGGGCATCATTCGCCAGTTTATAGACTGGGCAGGGATAGACCATCTGATAAAAGACGAACTGGCCCACGGCGTTAACTTTATGCCCAAAAACCATAATATAAAATTGCTTATGGATAAGCACGGGTTAAAAACCCCTGTTTACATTGGCGATACCGAAGGCGACGGGCAGCAAAGCCGCCTGGCGGGCATACCGTTTGTGTTTGTAAGCTACGGTTTTGGCACTACAGAGGACTACGACCTTAAGTTCGATGATTTTACATCGCTGGTAAATTATTTTGTAAACTTATAAGCGGCCGATACGTTAGCTTTACATAACAAATTTATCCATCATGAAGGGTCGCGTTTTAACAATCATATTTTTGGTTTTGGCAGTGGTAATAATCGGCGTGTGTTACTACCGCTATTACTTTGTTTTTGGCGAAGGCACCAAGGCCGGCACCATGAATTATTTTGTTAAAAAAGGCTATATGTTTAAAACCTACGAGGGCAGGCTGATTCAAAGCGGCATTCGCAGCCAAACGCAGGGCAATATCTCGTCAAACGAATTTATGTTTTCGGTTACCGACGAAAGGGTGGCTGATAAACTTAACCACAGTGCGGGCGCCATGCTGGAGGTGCATTACAAAGAGTATATCCACACGCTACCGTGGCGGGGTGTTAGCAGTTTTGTAGTGGATAGTGTAATGTCGGTAACGCCGGTTGCACCAGTAGCGCCTTAGGGACTACCCTTTGGCGGTGTTGCACCTACGGAGCAAAAGAATTGTTTATTATTTTTTACAAAGCATAACCTCTACGAGGTAGCCGTATTAGCACACGTTTGTTGACGCACTTATTAAAACAAAGGATCGGCTTTTCCCGAATTTTGGGTTAGGATCTTGCTCAGGTTATATTGCCTTTCTGCCTCATCATCGCCTTTTATCAAACCTTTTTTAAATAGGCCTTCTAACACTTCGCGCGTTTGTTGCAGGTGGGTAGTTTTGTTTGTCTTTGGTTCAAACTCATCCATTTTTGCAGCTACCTGCGGGGCGGTAGCATACTCTAAATGTGCAAGGGCAAATACCACGTTATCTTGTAACGAAGCGCCCGCATCGTACTTATGCGGTACGTGCAGGGGCTTGTAATCTTTCAAAAAATCCTGATTGGGGCTATCCATGATTAGGCTACTTGCTTGTAAGTATCGCGTAAGGCTTTAATGGCATCGTGCGCTATTTTTAAGCCATTAATGTGGTTAGTAAGCAGGTTTACTACTTTTTCATCTTCCCAAAAAAGTTCCTTATCATCCATTGCCTTGCGGTAGGCGCTTTTGGCCACGTCCTCGCCATATTCGCAATCTGATAATATCGAGTGGCTATCTTTTTTCGCGAATGCCGATTTTACATCCATCCAGGCGTGATAGAATTTGCCAGATAAAGTGGTGCCATCGGTTGGCGAGCCGCCCAACAGGTGTATGTAGTCGTTAAGTTCGTTTACGTAACCGCGGCTTTGGTCGGCATAGCCTTCAAAAACGGTTTTTAACGATGCATCTTCCGACCCCTCAATGGCTTTTTGATACCCTGCAACGCGGTCGTTATTTATTTTGATCAGATCGTTCAGTGCCGAGATCTGGTGTTGTACGTGTTGTAATGTTCCCATGTTAGTAAATGTTTATACTTCGTCAACATATTGTGGAAGTTAAATGTTTTAAGTTTATAGAAAATATAAAAGGGTGCAATAAATGGAAATTGTCACGCTGAACGTAGTGAAGCATCTATTCGCCGCCATGCACTTCGCGATTGCATTAGTTCAATAGTAGTTCCTTCGCTATCGCTCAGGATGACAAACTATTTTGGCAGGTAAGGCTACTACTACTCAAACAACTCCTGCTCTTCCGTATAATACGTCTTACGTGATTTTTCATCGATCAGTATCGGCGCACCTTTGGGGCTGTGCTTTTTCTTGGCGTTATGGATCAGCATAAAATCGCGGATCTCCCCGGCAATGATGTCAGGGTTGGCTTTGATGATCTCTTTCTCGGCGTTCTTCAGCACCTCGTGGATGGATTTTATCAAGTCCTTAACCTTATCAGCAGGGATCTTGTTACTTACCGAGAATGGCGAAATGCGCGCGTCCCACAGGATCTCATCCGCGTAAGCATTACCAATACCGCGGATGATCTTTTGGTCCAGCAGTACGGTTTTAATATTGGTTTTCTTTTTGGCAAGGATGCCCTTCAGGTATTCGGCGCCGGCATCGGGCGATAAAGCGTCGGGTGCGGGTTTGGGCTCAGAATTTAGGGTAGGGGCGGCTATCCCCTGAAAATCGGTTAGCACCAGCCCGGTATCATCGGTAAATAAAAGTTCGATGATTGGGTATTTATTCTCGCTTTTGCCTTCAAATAAAAACAGTTTGCCATGCAGCATCAGGTGCAAACCAAGCACATCGCCTTTGCTAAATTTAAAAAACAGTTCCTTGCCATCGCGGTAAACCGACGATAGTTTTTGGCCGTGCAAGGTGTCTTGCAACTCCTGGTGGGTAACATTTAGCTTTGGCGCTTTATGTACGGTAACTTCTTTAACGGTTTTACCGCCAAGTTTTTTATCGAGGTTATGGCTAAAGACTTGCAGATCGGGTAGTTCGGGCATGGCGGTGTTTTTTGGTTTACGAATTTAAGCTTGTTGGTAATTAAAACAATAGCCATTATTAAAAGTTGTCAACCAAAGCTGTATTTATAACGTATCTGTTATAAGGCTTTAATAACCAAGTATAAAAATGCCATATATAGCAGCAGTTTCTAAAATTGATCTCCCGGATAAAACCGACCAGCAGGACGTAAAGGCACAGGCGCGTGAAATGTTCAGTAAAGATTTCCCTCAGGCCGATAGGCTGATGCCCGCTTTTGATAACACCGGAATTGTTACCCGCAACTTTGTAAAACCTCTTAGCTACTACGCGGAAACCACCACCTTTAAAGAGCGCAACGACGAGTATATCAGGCTATCCCTGCAATATTCGGTGCAGGCTATTGAGGATGTAATTACCAAAGCACATATTGACAAGGCGGATATTACCGATATTATATTTATCTCCACCACAGGCCTTGCTACGCCAAGTATAGACGCTATGATCATTAACCAGATGCATTTAAACCCGCATATAAACCGCACGCCCGTTTGGGGTTTAGGTTGCGCAGGCGGGGTGGCCGGCATGGCTAAGGCTAACCAGGCTGCAAAGGCCAATCCGGATGCGGTGGTGCTGTTGGTGGCAGTAGAACTATGTTCGCTTACGCTCATCAAAAGCGATTATAGTAAGAGTAATTTTATAGGTTCAAGCTTATTTTCTGATGGGGTGGTGGCCTGCATTATTAAAGGTGATAACCATGGGCAGCCAAAGCAACAATTGCAGATAAAGGCAGCAAGCAGCAAATTGTACTACGACTCGCTGGAGGTGATGGGCTGGGATTTTAGAGAGGATGGTTTTAAGGTTGTTTTCTCGAAAGATATCCCCACGTTTATCCATACCAATATCAGTGCAGATATTGAGGATTTTTTACAGAAACATGGTTTGCAGTTAGGCGATATTAAAAATTTTATCTTCCACCCGGGTGGTAAAAAGGTTTTGGAGGCTTATGTTGATACCTTGCAAATTGAGGGGGATTTTTTGAAGAACACCCGCGAGGTAATGAACGATAATGGCAACATGAGCAGCGTTACCGTGCTATACGTATTGGAACGTTTTATGGAAACAGGCTTTGCCGATGGCTACGGGTTGATGCTGGCCATGGGCCCCGGCTTTAGCAGCGAAATGGTTTTATTGGATATGAAAAACTAAGCCGATGATATTTATTTTATTTATGTTATTCCTGATCTTTCAGCGCCTGGCCGAGTTGTACGTATCATCCAAAAATGAAAAATGGCTACTAAAAAATGGTGCTGTCGAATACGGTAAGGAACATTACCCATTTATGGTTAGCATGCACACGCTGTTTATCATCTGTATTATTGCAGAATACCTTTGGCGCGACGATAGCATTGTTAGTTACCCGCTGATCATTTTGTTTTTTGTACTTATTATTATTAAGGTGATTGTGATATCAACCCTGGGGCATTACTGGAACACCAAAATTTACAAAGTGCCCGGCACACGCCCTGTTGCAACGGGCATCTACAAATACATTAAGCACCCCAATTACATCATTGTGATATTGGAGATAGCCATTATCCCACTGGCCTTTGGGCTGTATTATACCGCGGTTATATTTACATTGTTGAATGCCGCGATGCTGTACGTACGCATCAGAAAAGAGAACGATGTTTTGGCGATGTAGATTGCTTTCGTTATAAAATAGTTAACCACCACGAAAAATATTCGATATGTTTGTGTAACAAAGCAGTAAAGAAGCTATCCAAATTAAACACAAACTAAAAAATATGAAACTAAAAGTATTAACCGCAGTAGCAGCCACCATTTTGCTGTCTGCATTTACCATCGCTACATCAGAGAAAGACTTGGTTGGTTCATGGAAAATTGATGACGCGAATGTGAACAAAGTGGTGAAAGCAGTAATTGCGAAAGCCGTTGAAGCCAATCCTGCCGTTGAAGACCAGATCAACGAGCAAAAGGAAATGATAGCAAGCGTAGTAAAAGGTGTAAGGTTAAATATTAAAGCAGACCATACTTACGAAGCAGTTAGTCAGCAAGGCACCAAAGCCGGTAAATGGGCGTTATCTGCAGATGGTAAAAATATTGATTTTACCAAAGAGGATGGCTCGGTACGTAAGGATGCTGTATTGGAGTCATCACCAACACGCCTTAAAGTTATTAACGGCGATATGAAAGATACCGTACTTTACGTACACCCGTAGTTATTAAACATAACCGCGTTAAAAAGCCCTCCCGACGATATGTCGGGAGGGCTTTTTAATTTTGATTTTTTACTTTTTTAATTTTGTCCCAACAGCGGTGCAAACTTGCTTTCGTAATCTTTTAGCTGTGCTTCCAGTTTGTTGCTAACAGCCGTTTGATTGGCGGTTTTGGCGTAACCGCTCATGCCGTTAAGCACTTGCAGGCCTATCTGCACATCGCGGCTGTTTACGCGGTTGGCATCGTCTTTTAGCAGGTAGTAGTTATAATCAAGCTGGTCTACCAAAAACTTATCTACGTTGGCTACAAATTTGTTGCCCAGTTTGGCATCACCTAACTTGTAAGCTATTTGCGCCAGGAACATTTTACGGGCGGTAACATCTATGTATGGGTACAGGTCCTCGGGCAGTTCGTCATCGCATTTATGCAATACTTTAAGTGCCATATCCGGGTGCCCTTCTTTCACCAGGTTTTGCGCCAGGTCTAAAAATGTGGTAAGCATTACGGGGTAAAACATATTGGTAGACTCATGATCGAGGTACTTAGCCGTTTTAAACTTGCCGTATTTAAACTTGTTCATCATATTATCATACATTACCAGGCTGTTGGTTTTGCTCAGCTGGTCGTGGTTGGCGGTATCGGCCTTAAGTGGTAACAAGCGGTACGTAAAGCCCTCTTTATATAAATACGGCTGTAAACCTATCAGGTTGCTGTTGCCAATAGTAGTGGTAAAGCAAATAGGCCTTTTCCAATTGTTATGGGCCAAAATATCCAGCAGGGCAAGGTTATCTTTAGTTACATAGTTTGATGTGTATTTCCAATCCATACTGGTAGCCAGCTGGCTTTTTTGATCGGGCGTTACTACTTTGTTCTTCATCACATCATCGGCGTTAATGGTGATCTTGAAGTTTTTTGTAGGCAGGTAATTAGCGCTTTGGCCGGCCTGGTTTTGGCCCTGCACGTTCTTATCGTCAGACGTCAGGAAATCAAAAACTTCTTTAAGTTCTACCGGGCCGTTTATCTTGCTATCGCTGTAATAGATCACATCGCGTACGCCGTCCTTATACTTATCATAAGGCATGGTGATAGGCAATGGCTCAGAGTTGTTCATTTTTTTCTGCATCTGGCGGATGTACCAGTCGCCGCTAAACAGGCTTAGGTTTACAATGCGCACATCCGGGCGGATGCCTTCTACCTCCTGATCGTACCAAAGCGAATAGGTGTCGTTATCGCCATAGGTAAACAAAATGGCGTTTGGCGGGCAGGAGATAAGGTAGTTGTACGCCATATCGTGCGGGGTCATCTTGGTAGAGCGGTCATGGCCGGGCCATTCTTTAAAGGCCATTAGCACCGGCGCAACCAGTAAACAAATGCCCGTAGCCATGTAGGCGGCTGTGCGTGCATTAACCTTGCGGCTAATGCCATCAGCAATGGCAATAACGCCAAGGCCTATCCAAATGGCAAAGGCGTAGAACGAGCCCACGTACGAGTAATCGCGCTCGCGCGGCTGTACGCTTGGTTGGTTCACATAAAGCACCACCGCCAATCCTGTAAAAAACCATAGCAGGGCAACTATCAATGCATCTTTCTTTTTACGTTCAAAATGGTAAACCAGGCCTATCACACCCAAAATAAACGGCAGGGCGTACAGCGGGGTATAAGTAGGGCTGTCTACTACAGATTTTGGCAGGTGCCTGCTGCCGTCAAAGATCCCGCTGGTCCAGTTGCCGTCGATGCTTTCGGTACTTTGCTGGCCGTCCTGGTCATTATAGCGGCCTACGTAATTCCATAAAAAGTAACGGAAATACATCTGGTAAACCTGCCAGCTGGCCATCCATTTAATATTATCTGTAAAGGATGGTTTTTCACTATCAGGCAACTGCAGCCAGCCGCGATAAAATTGAACATCGCTTGGGTCGGTGCTGTACATACGCGGCAAAAGGCCGGTATGGTCATAATCGTAAGTGGTCCGCTTGCCTGCAATTTCATATTTGGTGGCACCCTTGCGGTAAATGGTGCCGCCCTCATGCTGGTCGGTTATTTGCGCATCAAAGTAAGGGCCGCTTAATAGCGGGTTTTCGCCGTATTGGATGCGGTTTAGGTATCCGTAAAGGGTAAAAGCATTATCCGGGTGCGAGTTATTTAGGTTGGTATTGGCCGTTGCCCTGATAGGGATATAAGCGAATGAACCGTACCCAAAATAGATGAACGCGATACACAAGAACACCAGGTTTAAGGTTGGTTTGTTTTTACGGATGCTGTACATGATACCGAAAACAATAGCGGCGATAATAAGCACAAAGAAGAACAGCGCGCCGCTGCCGAAACCAAGGCCAAGGCTATTCACAAAAAACAGATCAAAAAACGCGGCGAATTGTATGGTATATCCCCTGATGCCGTATTGTACAAAACCAAGTATGGCAATGCTAATAAAAAAGGTTATAAATGCGCTTTTAGTGGTCACATTTTTATATCTGCGGAAATAATACACCAGCGCGATAGCCGGGATAGTTAACAGGTTTAACAGGTGGATACCGATAGAAAGCCCCATAACGTAAGCGATAAAAATGATCCATTTATCGGCACCTGGCTCATCTGCATGGGCGTCCCATTTTAATATAGCCCAAAATACAACAGCGATGCAAAGCTGTGACAGCGCGAACACGATAGTTTCTACAGCCGAGAACCAGAAGGTATCGGTATAAGTAAAGGCCAGCGCGCCAACAAGGCCTGCGCCCATAATAACGGTGGTCCGCGCATCGCCAAAGGTTTTTTCGCGGCCGGCAAGCAACTTTTTGGCAATGGCGGTTATTGTCCAAAATAAAAACATAACCGATGCCCCGCTTGCAATAGCCGACCCCATATTGGTGAAGTAGGGCACTTTGGTGTTATCGCCAAATGACAGCAACGAAAAAACTTTGCCCAGCATGGCAAACAAAGGGTAACCCGGCTGGTGCGATACCTGCAGCCGGTAAGCGCAGGAAATAAATTCGCCACAATCCCAAAAACTTACTGATGGCTCTAATGTTAAGATGTAGGTTGCTGAAGCGATAACAAAGCAAAGCCAGCCAAAAAGGTTATTAATTTTATTGTATTGCATCCTGTAACGGGTATATTTAAGCGTGGCAAATATCAGTATTTTTTGCAGCTTGTCGGTATAATAGCATATAGGCAACCATAATTTAACAGAAATTAACTGTTTGAGCCTCTCCCTGCCCTTTCCGATGGATAAGGTTTGGGTAAGGCTGAATTTAACGTTTTAGAATATAAATAAATAACACTTATTTTGTTGCGTATGCAAAAAAACTATACTAAGCTGGCAGGTAAGGTTGCTTTACTGTTCTGCATCATGTTTTTATCTGTTATTAAAGTTATGGCGCAGTCGGTTTATTTACCGCAATCGTACCAGCTGTATCAAAAGTTTAATGCAGATGTTTACTCAAAAGGCAACAGCATGCATACTTCGCTGCGGCCTTTTTTAATAGATAGTACACTACAAGGCCGTTATGAACAGGTCATGAACCGCGGGGTCGACAGCAGCCGCAAAAACTGGTTCCTGCGTAAAATATTTAACGAACATTTAATAGATGTTAAGGCAAAAGATTACACCTTTTACGGCGACATCCTTTTAGAAAACACCTTCGGGCACGATTTTAACGACAAAACCACTAACCCTGTAAGCTTTAAACCAATAGGATTTGGGCCAAATTCGCGCATTGGGCTAAACACCAGAGGGTTTCAGTTTGGCGGTACCATCGGCACAAAGTTTTCATTTTACACCAGTGCTTACGAAAACCAAGCCGCTTTTCCTAACTACTATACAGCTTTTGTAAAAACAATAGATTTTGTGCCCGGTCAGGCTTATGACCGCTCACCAAATAAAAGCTACCGCGATTATTCGTACGCTACCGCGATTTTATCGTACACACCTTCAAAATATGTTAATATCACTTTAGGGCAGGATAAAACTTTTATTGGCGACGGTTACCGTTCGCTGCTATTGTCAGATTATGGTGCAACTGCGCCATTGTTACGCGTAACAACAAATATTGGCCGGGTGCAGTACATGGCTATGTGGACGTATATGCAGGATGCCAACCAGCCAAAGTTTGATACCTTTGGGAGCAACCGCCGCAAGTGGGGCCTGTTTCATTATGTAGACTGGAGCGTAACCAACAGCTTGTCGCTGGGCTTTTTTAACGCCTACATTGTACCCGAAGCTGATGACAACGGCAATCGCCGCGGTTTCGACATAAATTTTGTTAACCCAATATTGTTTGCAAGTAGCTTAGGCCCGTCGTCGCAGCCGGGTAATGCATTGGTTGGTTTTACCGGTAAGTATAAAATATTTGACAAGACCGCCATTTACGGCCAGGCAATTTTTGACAAGTTTAAAGCCGACAACTTTTTTCAAAGCAACAACACCGATAATACCAATGGCTTTCAGCTGGGCATCCGCGGTGCGGATATTTTTGGGGTAAAGGATCTAAACTACTTGTTTGAGTATAATACGGTTAAACCTTACACCTATACCAATACCAGCGTTATAAGCGCATACACCTATTACGCACAATCAATAACTGACCCATTTGGTGCTAATTTCAGGGAGCTAAATGCCATAGTTAATTATACCGCCGGCAGGTTTGATTTTCAGGGGCAGTTGATGTACGCTAAATATCGCCTTGATGCAGCGGGCCAAAACAATGGTAAGGACCTTACCAAGCCATTTGTGCCAACCCTTAACAGCAATACGGTGGGCCAGGGCATAAGTACTAACCTTTACTATGCCGAGGGTACCGTATCATTTATGGTTAACCCTAAATATAATATGCGTTTGGAGCTTAACGGCATTTACCGCCGCGAATCAAATTTGTTGGCAACTAAAAACGCTACCATAATTTCATTTGGATTAAGAAGCAGCTTCAGGAATTTATACCATGATTTTTAATTAGCCCCACCCAGGCCCCGTCGTCCCGATAGCTATCGGGACGGCGGGGCTTAAGATTTTTTTAGAACCTCTCCGAAGGAGAGGGCGGGGAGAGGCTTTTTCCCTATCTTTGATATTCAATAATTATTATGGCTACAGAAGTTAAGTGCCCAAGCTGCGGACATGGTTTCCCTATTGAGGAAGTTATGGCCGAAGAATACAAGCAGCAGTTAAGGCTGAAGATGCAGGATTATACCCGCCAAAAAGAAGAAGAATTTCAAAAAAAAGAAGCGGATTTCAATACCCGCGAAAAAAAGCAGCAGGAAGCCTTTGACCTGCGCCTTGTAGATGAAAAAAAAGCCCTGCAATTGACGCTGGAAGAAAATCTGCGCAAATCTATCGCGAGCGACTTTGAGAACGAAATGAAGGTGTTGCAGGAGTCGATAACCAGTACAGCCGAAAAACTAAAGGTATCGCGCCAGAAAGAACTGGAGTTTTTACAGCGCGAGCAATCCCTCCAACAAAAGGAAGAAGAAATGGAAATTGCCCTGCAGCGCAAATTGCAGGAGCAGCGTGCCGAAATAGGCGAACAGATCCGCAAGCAGGAGAATGAAAAGCACAACATAAAAGATACTGAGTACCAGCTAAAAGTTAAAGAGCTTGAAAAGCAGCTGGACGACCAAAAGAAACTTGCCGAAGAGATGAAACGCAAGGCCGAGCAAGGTTCCATGCAGTTACAGGGCGAAGTGCAGGAGTTGATATTAGAAGAACAGTTGCGCAGCTATTTCCCGTTTGATGTGATCAGCGAGGTGGGCAAGGGGGTGCGCGGTGCAGATTGTGTGCAAACCGTACGCAACCAGTTTGGGCAAGAATGCGGCCGTATCATCTACGAAAGCAAACGCACCAACGCGTTCGGCGGAGACTGGATAGATAAGCTTAAAAAGGATATGCGCGCGCAGGGTGTTGACGTAGCCGTTATCGTAACCCAATGCTACCCCAAGGGCATGGATTGCTTTGGCGAAAAAGACGGCGTATGGGTCTGTAGCTTTGATGAGTTAAAGGCAGTATCATATATACTGCGCGATGGGGTCATCAAGCTGGCTAATATGGCTAAGGCTCAGGATAACAAAGGCGATAAAATGCACCTGTTGTATGATTACCTTACCAGCAGTGATTTTTCTGAGCAGTGGAAAGCCATTCGTGAGGGTTACATGAGTATGCGCCTGTCAATTGTTAAAGAACGTGATGCGATGGAAAGGATGTGGAAATCGCGCGAGAAACAACTGGATAAAGTTCTGTTAAATGCCGCCGGTATCAAAGGTTCAATAGAGGGGATAGCGGGTAACGATGTGATACAGCTAAGCCTTGATGACGATGATGAACCTTTACTGCTTGATTAGCTTACTGTTAACCATTACCCTCAAAAATAATAACGGTTAATACCAACCTTTATATGTAAATTTAGTTTTTACAGCTACTCCATTACACTTCCCGGTACTTTTTATCACACTACTACTTAGTATTTGTTAATGATTAAAATATTACTGGCCGAAGGTCATAATGTTGTGCGTAACGGCATTAAATCCCTTTTGGACAATGAGCAAGCCATTGAAGTTATTGCCGAGGTAAATAACGGCGAAGCTGTGTTAGAATTGCTAAAAGAAGGCTGTGTAGTTGATATAATTATATCTGCCATCAATATGGCCGAAATGGGCGGCGTTGAGCTTACCAGGCAAATTAAACTGTTATATCCGGCTATTAAAGTGGTAATACTATCGCGCATAAGCGATGAGCGCGTTATTATGGATGCTTTTAAAGCCGGTGCCAGCGGGTATCTGTTAAAAAGTATTGATGCTGACGAGTTTATATTTGGCCTTAACCATATTTATAAGCATACCGAGCGCTACGTATGTAACGAGGTAGCATTAGCCCTTTTAGATAAGCTTATTAAAACCCACATCAATAACTCTAAGGTTGATGTTGACAATACCGATATATCGCACCGGGAGATAGAAGTTTTAGCGCTGATAGCGCAGGGGTTTACCAACCAGGAGATCGCAGATAAGCTATTCACCAGCAAACGCACCATCGAAAGCCACCGCCAAAGCCTTATAGAGAAAACCGGTACAAAAAACACTGCCGCTTTAGTGAGATATGCCGTTCTAAATAGAATTATCGGATAATTTTTTTACTTAAATTTAAATGAAAGCCAATATATTTCATTTTAGGATAATAAATACGTATTTACACTTATATTATCCGTATTAATACTGTAGTGTCGGCTTATTCTTTCACGCAAATTTGTAATTCCAATTAGTATAGCTATTTGAATAACTTATAAATGAGCAAACGCATTCTTATTATTGATAACGACCCCGGCGTACTTAATGTAATGCGGGAGATCCTGGAGTATAGCGGGTTCGAGGTGGTTGCATTACCATCAACCCCCAATATCTTCAATGATATTATAGCGTTCAACCCCCATTTGTTATTGATAGATTATTTGCTGAACGAAATTAACGGCGGCGAACTTTGCCACCAGGTAAAAGAAAATCCCGCTACCTGTTACCTGCCCGTAATTATTGTATCGGCCTACCCAAAAGTGATCGATTCTTTAGGATATTACGGCTGCGATACTTTCATTGCCAAACCTTTTGATATGAACGATTTGCTGGATAAGGTAGACCGATATTCCTTAAATATTAATTAATGAAATACGTATAAATACTATGCTTAAATAGGTATTTATACTATACGGGTTATTTTTTTGAAACCTAAAATTTGCTTGGTACAACTTAGCGAAGGGATAATGAATGCTTAGCAACTCCGGAATTAACAAAGTATTACTGTTTGGCGAAATAACCGGCGACCCTTTTTTAAACAAGACAGATAAAAACCAAAACTACCTTTGTGTAACCATAGTAACTAAAGAGGCTATCAAAAAAGGGGGGGACTTGGCCGAACACCAGGAATTTCATAAAATAAAGATCGCTGAAAAACTGGTAAACCAGGAAGACTTGCAGTTGCAAGAAGGCCAAACGATATACGTGGAAGGAAGGATTCACACCACAGCTGTATTTGACGAGCGAAATATTAAGCGTTATAACCTGGAAGTATTTGCAAGCAAGATAGAGGTTATAAGATTTATAACCGCACCTGCAATAGCTTAACATCGCCAGGGCACTGTCTAACCATTGCCTTTTGCTACCTTACACCAAAAGCATTACTTTTGCCATTCAAATTTGTGTAAACATCCGCAATACTTATGGCCGATATATCAGCATTATCGCAACTGGCATTACAACTGCTACAGCAATTGATCTCGATACAATCTTTCAGTAAAGAAGAAGACCGCACCGCCGATCTGATAGATCAAACCTTACAAACACACGGCGTTAAAACGCACCGCAAGCTTCATAACATCTGGGCATGGAACAAGCACTTTGATGCCGCCAAGCCAACCATTCTGCTCAACTCACACCATGATACCGTTAAACCTAACAGTGGCTACACCCGCGACCCTTACGACGCTAAGATCGAAGACGGCAAACTGTTTGGCCTGGGCAGTAACGATGCCGGCGGTTGCTTGGTATCGCTGATAGCGGTGTTCCTTTATTACCACGAGCGGGAAAACCTTAAATACAACTTTTGTTTAGCCACCACCGCCGAAGAAGAGATCTCGGGCGTAAACGGGTTGGAACTGATTATTCCCGACCTTGGCGAACTGAGTTTCGGCATAGTAGGCGAACCCACCTTGATGGACCTTGCCATTGCCGAACGCGGCCTGATGGTATTGGATTGCACGGCTTATGGTAAAGCAGGCCACGCCGCCCGCGAGGAGGGTGACAACGCCATATACAAAGCTCTTGCCGATATAGAGTGGTTCCGCAACTTTAAATTCCCAAAGGAATCTGAAGTATTTGGGCCGATAAAAATGTCGGTAACCATTATCAACGCCGGTTCGCAGCATAACGTGGTGCCCGCCACTTGCACTTTTACGGTGGATGTTAGGGTAACTGATGCCTACCGCAATGAGGAAGTGTTGGAGATCATCCGGCAACACGTAACCTGTGAAGTAAAACCCCGCAGCATCCGCCTAAAGCCATCATCGATAGATAAAAATCATCCGTTCGTTCAGTCGGGAATCTCCTTTGGCCGCAAAACCTACGGTTCGCCCACCACGTCAGATCAATCCCTGCTGGATATCTCATCTATCAAAATTGGCCCTGGTGATTCCGCCCGCTCACACATGGCCGACGAGTTTATTTACGTAGAAGAAATAGGCGAGGGGATAGAGTTGTATATCGAAATGCTGAACAGAATTTTATTTTAGATTTACGATATACGATTTTAGATTTGTGTAATGACTAAGCAAGAAATGCTGCAACGAACTAAGCAATACTCCATTGCAAATGCAAGGTTGGTTTTAAGCATCCCTATCAACGTTGTAAACAGGAACTATTGTGACCAATTATGCAGGAGTGCAAGTTCAACAGGTGCCAATTACCGGGCAGCTTGTCGCGCTAAATCTAAAGCTGATTTTATTAATAAACTTAAAATTGTTGAAGAGGAACTTGATGAAAGCATGTTTTTTCTTGAACTGTTGGTAGAAATCAATCCTGAGCTAAAAGAAAAAATTACCCCTATATACAGGGAAGGCAATGAACTTCTTTCTATTATTGTATCTTCAATAAACACATCACGTGGGAATTGAAATTACGGTTAAATCTAAGATCGTAAATCTAAAATCATAAATCAAATGAGTAAACTTTGGCAGAAGACCACAAACGTTGATAAGCTGGTAGAAAATTTTACTGTTGGCCGCGACCGCGAGTTGGACAGGCAAATGGCTGCTTTTGATGTGCTTGGTTCGCTTGCCCATACCAAAATGCTCGAGTCTATAGGCCTGATGGATGCCGCCGACCTTTTACTGGTGCAGCAGGAATTGAAAGCCATTTACACGGAGATAGAGAACAATAACTTCGAGATTGAACCGGATGTGGAGGATGTGCATTCGCAGGTAGAGATGCTGCTTACCCGCCGCATTGGCGAGGCCGGCAAAAAAATCCACAGCGGCCGTTCCCGTAACGACCAGGTGCTGGTAGATCTGAAACTATTCTTCCGCCACCAGCTGCAACAGGTAGTTGCCGAAACCGATACTCTTTTTCGCCAGTTGATCCAGTTAAGCGAACAACATAAAGAGGTGCTTTTACCGGGTTATACGCACCTGCAGGTAGCTATGCCATCGTCCTTCGGGTTGTGGTTTGGCGCTTACGCGGAGGGATTGGTTGACGACCTGGAAATGGTTTTAGCCGCATGGAAGATCACTAATAAAAATCCATTAGGCTCTGCTGCCGGCTATGGTTCGTCGTTCCCGCTCAACAGGACGATGACCACCAACCTGCTTGGTTTCGAAAGCCTGAACCACAACGTGGTGTACGCGCAAATGGGCCGTGGTAAAACCGAGCGCGTTATAGCGCAGGCTTTATCATCTATAGCCGCAACCTTAGCCAAAATGGCAATGGACCAATGTTTATACCTGAGCCAGAACTTCGCGTTTGTGAGCTACCCGGAAAATCTGACCACGGGCAGCAGCATTATGCCGCATAAAAAGAATCCGGATGTTTGGGAGATAATGCGCGGCAAATGTAACCGCCTGCAAGCCCTGCCAAACGATATTGCCCTGATGACTACTAACCTGCCATCGGGTTACCACCGCGAACTGCAACTGCTGAAAGAATTGCTGTTCCCGGCTTTTACCGATTTGATAGACTGCCTGCAAATGGCAACCTTTATGCTGCAGAACATCAGCGTAAATAAAAATATACTCGACGACCCTAAATACACCTACCTGTTTAGCGTGGAAGAGGTAAACAAGTCTGTGCTGAATGGCACACCGTTTCGTGATGCATACAAGCAGATAGGGCTGGATATTGAGGCCGGCAACTTTAACCCCGATAAAACTGTTAACCATACCCACGAAGGCAGCATAGGCAACCTGCAAAACAAAGAGATAACCGAAGCCATGGACAAAGTGATAAGTAGTTTCGACTTTAAAAAGGTTGAGGACGCGATTAGTTGGTTGGTTAAGTAAGTTTTGAGTTGAAAGTATAAAGTCGAAAATATTTCATCTTGACGAATAAAAAATCAGCGTCATTATAAAAAAATTAGTGTAATCATCAATAATCATGAGCGGCCAAAACCGAAGCGACATCTATCCCGGACTTGAAGTAGACATCATCCTAAAAAAAGACCAGCGAAGCGGCAAGCTAACCCGCGGCGTGGTGAAGGATCTGTTAACCAGCTCCACTTACCATTCGCGTGGCATAAAAGTGCGCCTGGAAGACGGGCAGGTAGGCCGTGTGGCAGAGATTGTTGAGGAAGATTGATGCTTCGCAGCCTATAGATCATAATTAACGGTAAATAGCCGGAACGCAGCTACCATGATCTTCTAACTACAAACCATTAACTAAATACCATCAACGAAGTGCAACACGTAACCGAACCGAAAAAGAATTTACTGCTGCGCCTGGATGCGCATTACAGGCTGTATTTATCGCTCCTGATAGGAGCCGTGGTGTTTTATCTTGCCAGGCACAATCCATCCGTACCGGCCGTTACGCTAATAACGTGGATTGCGGTTGCATCAAGCATTATCATATTGGATTGGGTAACCATTTTATGGGCACATCCGAAGGATATTCGTAAAGTAGCCAGCCTGGAAGATAGCAGCCGGGTAATGATATTTGTATTTGTAATGGCCGCTTCGCTGGTAAGTTTGGTGGCGATGTTGTTGCTGCTAAAATCGGCCAAAGGTGCTTCAGACGATACCGTTGCCGGTTATATTTTACTGGCAATGACGGCCGTGGTTATTTCGTGGTGGTTAGTGCATACCGTATTTACCATGCGCTACGCGCATCTGTATTACACCACCGATAAAGGTAAAAAAACACCGCTCGGCGGGCTGGAGTTTCCCGGCGATGATAAAGAACCGGACTACCTCGACTTTGTATATTTTTCCTTTGTAGTGGGGATGACATTCCAGGTATCAGATGTGGAGATCTCATCCAAGCATATCCGCCGCCTTGCCTTGGCGCATGGGCTTATCGCGTTCGCATTTAACACAGCCATAGTAGCGTTAAGCATCAATGTGATCTCAGGATTGGTATCGAAATAGGAGCCTCTCCCCAGCCCTCTTCGAAGGAGACGGAGTTATCAATTAGTTTAAAGTTTCGCCTTCCGGCGGAGATTATTAACAAAGTGTTTTTATTATGGTGTTCATGAGGGCTACGCCGTTTAAAGGGGGCTATTCTTCTTCTATCTTCGAGTGTTTCTTGGTATCGTTCATCGTAGTGTAAACCACCAGCGAAACCACTATACAACCTGTAACGTACCAAAAAAACCAATTCTCGTGGCCTGCTTCCTTAAACTTAAGTGCGATATACTCGGCAGAGCCGCCGAATATGGAAACCGCGATGGCATACGGAAAACCCACACCCAAAGCACGGATATGCGCCGGGAAAAGTTCGGCCTTTACCACGGCGTTGATAGCGGTATAATTACTTACCACAAGCAAGGCAAACATGATCAATCCAAATGCCACCCAAAAGTTATGCGTGGCACTCAAATAGGTTAGCAGCGGGATGGTGGTTAATGTGCCTAAAACGCCAAATGCGGTTAGCATCGGCTTGCGGCCTATCTTATCAGACAAAAAACCATAAAGCGGCTGTATCAGCATAAAAACAAAAAGGGTGAGGCCGGATATCAGGGTCGCTTCGTTTTTGCTGAAGCCGTTGGTGTTCACCAGAAATTTTTGCATATAGGTAGTAAATGTGTAAAATGCAACCGTTCCGCCCATGGTAAGGCCGATAACGGTGAGGATAGCTTTCGGGTGCTCGGCCAGTGCACGCAAGGATCCGCGCGCGTGTTTGCTTGGATTTTCTTGGTTTTTATTCAGCGTTGCCGATTCCTGCAAGCTACGCCTCAAATACATCACAATAATGGCAAGCGCGGCACCAATTCCAAACGGGATGCGCCATCCCCAGGAATGCAGCTGTTCTTCGGTCAGGAAGGCGCGTTGTAGCAATATCAGCACCCCAAGGGCAATCAGTTGGCCCATAATTAGGGTAACGTATTGGAAACTTGAATAAAAACCACGGTCCTTTTTTGTAGCCATTTCGCTGAGGTAGGTGGCACTTGTACCATACTCGCCCCCAACGCTAAGCCCCTGGATAATACGGGCCAGCACAAGTAAAATAGGCGCGGCAATACCGATAGATTTATGGCTTGGCGTAATGGCGATGATCAACGAGCCGGCACTCATCAGCAACACCGAAAAAGTAAGTGCTTTTTTACGCCCGCGTTTATCTGCATAGGTACCCATTAGCCAACCGCCGATAGGGCGCATTAAAAAACCAATGGCAAAAATACCGGCGGTATTTAAGAGCTGTGCGGTGAGGTCACCCTTGGGGAAAAACGATCCGGCAAAGTACAGCGAGAATGCCGAATAAACATACCAATCGTACCATTCAACCAGGTTCCCTAACGAGCCACCAACAATTGACCATACACGGCTTTGGGTTGTTTGTGGTACGGGCATAGTATTGGTGTTCATATTAGGTTTGTTTATGCCGCAAGATAATCAAATTATTTACCGCGGATAATAAAGCGTGGGGGCCAATATCCGCCCTCTTTTTTAAATTAGTTTACAACCAAAAATAAAACGAAATTTGATAAGCGATTTAAACCCATCAAATTATATTCATATGAGCATAGCGGAAAAGATCCGGGAATATCTTAACGGCCAGCCCGAACCAAAACGTAGGGATATGGAGGCGATACATACGCGCATACTGCAAGCATTGCCGGGATGTAAACTATGGTTTTTGGATGGTAAAAACAGCGAAAATAAAATAGTTACCAACCCCAATATTGGCTACGGACTTTACGCTATGAAGTATGCTAACGGAACTACCCGCGAGTTCTATCAAATTGGTATGAGTGCAAATACAACCGGCATTTCCATCTATATTTTGGGTATAGACGATAAAGCATACTTAGCCCAAACGTATGGTAATACACTTGGCAAGGCAAGCGTAAGCGGGTACTGCATAAAATTTAAAGCGTTAAAAGATATAAATGTTGATGTGCTTGAAGATGCTATACGCTATGGAGTTGAGGTTACAACTGAAAAATAATTTAATATCTTTATATTCATGTCCTCTATTTCTTAACTATCTTACCTCATGCTTTTTACCGAAGATTTTCTCCACTACATCTGGAAGTTTCGCCTGTTCGAGAGGATGGACCTGCGGACTACCGAGGGTGAAGAACTGGAGATCTATTCGGTAGGGGTGCATAACTCAAATGCGGGGCCCGACTTTCAGAACGCGCGTATCCGCATAGGCGAAACAACCTGGGCAGGAAATGCGGAATTGCACATCGCCTCGTCGGACTGGAAACGCCATGGCCATACTTCAGATGGCGCATACGATAATGTTATCATCCATGTAGTTTACCGCGATGATGAGCCACTGTTTCGTACCGATGGCCGCCGCGTACCCACGCTGGAACTGAAAGACCGTATCTCGCCCGAGCTTTATAATCGCTACCATAACCTCGTATTTGGCAACCAAACCATTATCCCCTGCGAGGGTACCATAGCCACCGTGGACGGCCTTACCATGCAAAACTGGCTGACACGAATTTTAGTGGAGCGGTTGGAAAAGCGATCGGAAGCTGTTGTTGCCGCGCTGCAGATAAACAAGGGCGATTGGGAAGAAACCTTTTACCAATTTTTGGCCGCTAACTTTGGCTTTAAAACAAATGCACTTCCGTTCGAACTGATGGCGAAATCACTGCCACAAAGCATCCTGGCAAAAAACAAGAATAATGCGATGCAAATAGAAGCGCTGATCTTCGGGCAGGCGGGTTTTTTGAAAGATGACCTGCAGGGCGATTACCCGCGTATGCTCAAAAAAGAATACGATTACCTCGCTAAAAAATACACTTTGCAACCCATCGAAAATCACCTGTGGAAATTCCTGCGGATGCGGCCACAAAATTTTCCTACCATTCGGCTGGCGCAATTCGCGGCATTGGTGGTGCAATCAAATCACTTGTTCTCGAAAACATTGGAGATCCGCGAGGTGAAGGACCTGCGCGAGCTGTTCAGTAATACCCATATAAACCAGTACTGGGAAACCCACTACAGGTTCGATAAAGAGAGCAAACCCGCGGGCAAAACTTTGGGGGCGGGTTCGGTAGATACCATTCTGTTAAATACGGTGGTGCTCTTCCTGTTCAGTTATGGCAGGCATATGAAATTGCAGCACTTTGTAAGCCGGGCATTAAAATTGCTGGAGAGTATCCCGGCGGAGCAAAATAATATTACCGCAGATTTTGCTAACTTAGGTGTGAATATTAAAACAGCGTTTGAATCGCAGGCCCTGCTGGAACTTAAAAATACCTATTGCGATTATAAGAAATGCCTGCAATGCGGCGTTGGTATTAAAATATTAAAACCCAACTGATATGTTACAACGGATCATCACCTTTTTTGAGCGCTACTCCTTTGGGGTATGCACCTACCTGGGGGAGCGTTTTAATATTTCTATTGCCAAGATCAGGTTGTTTTTTATCTACTCATCATTTCTGGCGGTGGGTTTCCCGCTCATTTTCTACTTTTTTGCCGGCATCGTTTTAGATATCCGCAACTTTGTAAAGCGCAAACGTACCCGCGCATTGGATATGTAATTCTATTATCTTAATTGTTATCAACACCTGCGCAAGTTTAGCTTATGATACTTGTGTGTAAGCATATTTCAAGTTTGTTAAAATAACTCCGCATTCTTATCCATAAACTGTGGCCGGTGGATCTTCATCCCCAATTTTTTATTTAATTTTTCAATTACATAATCGCATAACTTTGGCGAAAACTGCTCATCGTGCTGATGCATAAAAAACCATACGGATTGCAGGCCCTGTTTTTTCCAATCGGCGATGCGGTCAACCCATTCATCGCAGCGGGCGTAGTCGGTAGGGTGCAGGCCGTTGCCTACAAAGCGGATAAAGGCATGCGGGGTAGGCAGCGTCATGTGTACGCAATCGCGGCGGCCGGTAGCGTCTGTTATTATCGATCCGATATTAAGTCGCTTAAACAGGCTAAAAACAGCCTCGCGGTTCTCGGGCACGGCAAACCAATCCTTATGGCGGATCTCTACGTAAACGGGGACATCCGTTGGCAAGTGCTCCAGGTAGGCGGTAAGTTCGGGCAGGCTTTTGGGCGTAAAATTATCGCTTAGCTGCAAAAATAATGGCCCCAGTTTGTCACCGAAGGCCATAATGCCTTCATAATAGGTGGTGGTGATCTCGTCCGCGTTTTTCAACCTGCGGATATGGCTGATGCTCTGCGAAAATTTTGGGCAAAACTTAAAATCTGGGTTTGTGTCGGCTTTTTGTTTCCACTTGGCAATGGTTTCTGCACTGTAAACCTGGTAAAAGGTGGCGTTAAGTTCTATGCAATCGAAATGCTTTACGTATTCATCCAAAAAATTGGCATCCTTGGTTTTTGGCGGATAGATCTGGCCTACCCATTCCTTGCGGCCCCACTTGGCGCAGCCTACGTGCACTTGTAGCGGCTGGATTTTATCTACAGCGGCAAGCGTTTCGCGGGTAAAGGCAGGGTCGGGTGGCAGGGTAAAGTCTATTAGCGGTAATTCTTGTTCGGTAACGCGGCCAAATTCCATATTAATAATTTAGGGTAGCAAGATAAGATATTAATACAATCAGCATAAAAATTGGTTTAACAAAAAGGCGGCGATCTAAACAGATCGCCGCTTTTTATCAAATTGGAAGTTTACTTCCCGATAGCTATCGGGCCTCCAACTACAAAAACATCCCGCCTGATGCTTCGATGCGTTGCGCGTTTATCCAGCGGGCATCTTCGGTACAAAGGAAAGCGATAACACCGCCAATATCATCCGGCTGGCCCGGCCTGCCTAAGGCGGTTACCGATGAAATAAAATCATGCATCTGCGGGTGACTGTCGAACGCGCGTTTGGTAAAATCGGTTTCTACAATGCCCGGTGCAACCAAATTAGCCGCAATACCACGACTGCCCAATTCTTTCGCCAGATACTTGGTGAATACCTCTATAGCGCCCTTCATTGATGCGTATGCCGCGTAACCCGGCGTGGCGAAACGTGTTAGCCCGGTAGAGATATTGATAATGCGGCCACCATCTGCGATAGTAGTAAGCAAGGTTTGCGTTAAAAAGTAAACGCCTTTAAAGTGAACGTTAAACAAGTTATCAAAATCCTCTTCGGTAGTTTGCGCAAAGGGCGATGCAGCATCTATACCGGCGTTGTTTACCAAGAAATCAAAGCTTTCCCTGCCCCATTTTTCTTTTAGTACTGCTGTCAACTGCTCTTTAAAATCGGCAAAGCTGCTTACTTTTGATGTGTCGAGCTGTAAAGCCGCGGCGGTTTGTCCCGCCAGCTCAATTTGATTCACCACTTCATCGGCCTCCTCTTTTTTACTGCGATAGGTTACAATTACGTCGATACCTTTGCCAGCCAGTTTTAGCGCGGCGTTTTTACCAAGGCCCCTGCTTCCGCCTGTTATTAATGCTATTTTATTTGTGCTCATTTTGTTATGTGTTTTAATACACTACAAAGGTGCGGGCAAAACGTTGCTAAAAAATGGTGACAGGTTCAGATAAAATGGTGACAGGTACAGTATTTTGATGAGTACTGGAGATTTAATCACGAAGGACATAAAGGTAATCGCAAAGAAACACAAATCCTTAGCTCTGTATTAAGTCTGCGGTTGCATCACTTTCAAACACTTTTTCCTTATATTCCTTTGGCGTAATGCCTTCAAATCGTTTAAAAAATTTGGTGAAGTTGGATGCATCAAACGTAAGCTTAAAGGCTATTTGTTTGATGGGGATATTTTGCTGCAACATACCTTTAGCCAGCAGCATAATCTTTTCCTCGAAATAAAAGCATGGCGATTTGCCCGTGGTTTGCTTGATGGTATTGGTTAAGTGGGTGGGGTGGATGTGAAGTAGCCCCGCAATATCCCGGATCTCGAACATCTCGGTAACCCGCTCCTGCATCACATCGTCGAGGTGCTTGTCAACTTCTTTTATAAAGTCGGCAAAGATCTCGTGACGGCGGGTAAATATTTTCTTGGGGATGGGGGCGGGCATTATTGAGTTAGCAGTTTTTAGTTTGCGATTTACAGATAGCCAAAGTTATTAAATATGCGTGTTTATTTCGCGTTACGCAAACAAACCTGTTTTAAACTTTGGTGCAAGCCTTTTCTTAGATGCCTGCTCATAAGCATAGGCCAGCTTTATCAATTCGCCCTCGGCCCATGCCGTGCCCACGAACGACAAGCCGATGGGCAGGTCATGACAGGCACCCATGGGTACGGTAATATGCGGGTAACCTGCCATAGCAGCCGGGCCTGAAAAAGAGAAGCCGTTGTCATAATCTCCATTTATGAGGTCGATGCAAACGGCGAACCCGTTGGTAGGTGCGATCAAGGCATCCAGTTTGTTTTCCTTCAGCAAACTGTCAATTCCCTGCCTGCTGATGTTTGTGGTTTTGGCGACGGCATCCAGATATTCCGGGCTGTTAAGGTCGCCTTTAGTTTGCGCCAATTCGGCTGTTTCCTGTTTAAAGAACGGCATGGCTTTATCTTCGTTTTGCTTGTTGTAGGCAATAACATCTGCAAGGGATTTCATTTTGGAATTTGCCTTGATTAGGTAGCGGTTAAGCCCATCCTTAAACTCGTAAAGCAATACCGTAAACTCGGAGCCTTCTATAGGTTTTAAGCGGCTATCGAGGTCAACCTCTACAATTTCGGCACCTTGTTTTTTTAGGGTTTCTAAAGCGGCTTTAAGCAATTTATCTGTAGCGGCAGGCAGTTTTTCAATCTTAACCAACCCAAGACGTTTGCCTTTTAATCCGTTTACGTCGAGGTATTTGCTATAATCTTTTTCTTGTTTGCTTTTCAGGGTGGCATCGTCTGCAGCATCGGTGCCCGCAATAACGCCAAGCATCAGGGCCGCGTCTTTAACCGTACGTGCCATCGGGCCGGCGGTGTCCTGCGTTTTAGAGATGGGGATAATGCCGCTTCGACTCCACAAGCCAACCGTTGGCTTAATGCCCACCAGGCCATTTACCGATGATGGCGATACGATAGAGCCATCTGTTTCGGTACCTATCGCGATAGCGCAAAGGTTAGCCGCCGTTGCAGAGCCCGACCCTGCGCTTGAGCCACTTGGGTTCCTGTCCAGCACATATGGGTTTTTGGTTTGCAACCCCCTGCTGCTCCAGCCGCTGGTAGATCGCGTAGAACGGAAATTTGCCCATTCGCTCAGGTTGGTTTTGCCCAAAATCACTGCGCCTGCTCCGCGCAGTTTGTGTACGATGAAGGCGTCCTGTTTAGCAAAGTTATCTGCCAAAGCTAATGAGCCTGCCGTGGTATGCATGTTATCGCCGGTATCAATGTTGTCTTTGATGAGCACGGGGATGCCATGTAAAGGGCCGCGTAATTTTTTGGCCTTGCGCTCCTTGTCCATGTTGTCGGCCATATCCAGGGCGCTTTTATTCAGTTCGATAACGGCATTTATTTTCGGGCCGTTCTTGTCAATCGCGTCTATCCTTTTTAAATACAGTTCGGTGATGGAGCGGGAGGTGTGCTTGCCATCGGCCATCAGTTTTTGCAACTGGTCGATAGTGGCTTCGTTCAACTCAAAATCATCTGTGAATGCATCATCAGCTTCATTGTTTTTAACTGCTGCTGATGGTTTGCATGATGCTGCAACCAGGGTAGAAATTGTTAGCCCGGCTAATGAACCTGTTTTTAAAAAGTTACGTCGTTGCATGGTGGAGATGTATGAATGAAATCCATCCCAATTTAGTAAAAATAGCGGTTAATCGGCAAAGAATAGCGGTTTACCGGCAGGCGGGATGCGCAGGTCGGCATTATAGTTGGGGACAAGACGTTGCAATACTTCGGCAGGCATTTTGCCAACATCCATAAAAGTCCAGCTTTTACCTTTATCGTCGCTTAAGGCAAGCAAATACGTGCTGGTAAGATAGTGGCCATTAAATAACTGAAGCACAATTGTTTCGGGTACAAGGCAATGCAATTGGGTGCCGGCTTTTATGATAGGGCCGGGCGCACCTACAGATCCTGAAAACGTCATCACGCCTTGTTTTTTAAGGGCGGCAATGCGGTCATCCATTAACTTTTGCAAACTATCCCTGCCACCCGAGTATGCGATAAGCTGCGGGTAGGTAAGGTCAATAACCGTTTTATAATCGCCGTTAAAACTGGCTTTTGCAAAGCGGTTGGCTTGTCGTTTTACGGCGACGGTATCCTGCGCAAATGCCCATACAGGTGTCAGAAACAAAAAAATAATATATAGCTTAAAACAGGGCATTGAATAAATGGGCGCGTAAGTTTAATATGATTGAGAACGTATTTGCCAATCAATAATTGCTGTTACAGTTTTACCGGCACCTCTGGCTTAGGAATAATAAGGTTACTGTTGAAATTGGGAAACAGCGTTTTTACTGAGCCCATGGTACCCTGGTTCATATCTAAAAAGCTCCACGTTTTACCGCCATCGCTGCTGACGCAAAGCAGGTTACTCTTAGTAGCAAAACGCCCCTGCGATGTTTTCATCACTAAAGATTCGGGCACAAGGCAATGGATCTCGTTACCCGCTTTGTAGAATTTACCCGGTGTGCCAACACTAACTTTTTCAAAGGCGAAGCCCTGGCTTTTCATCTGGTTAATGCCCGCTGTCATCATCTGCAGCATTTTTGCTTTACCGCCACCCATAGCTACCGCTTTTGGATAGATATGGTCTAAAACGGTTTTGAAATCGCTTTTAAGCAACGCGTTGGCAACAACTGTAGCCTGTTGTTTTACAACAGCCGGGTTTTGCGCAAAAACAGAAACAGGTAATACAAGCAGTATTATTAATTTAAGGGATAGCTTCATTTTTTCGTTTTGTATTTATTTGTTTTGGTACTTAAAAGGGCTATGCCGTTCTTTTTAGTCGTTTTTTTTTGATCAGGACCTTATTGGCCAATTGATTTGTACCGTCAATTTTGTCGGTATGTTTAATGCCCAATATCTCACTAATTAAATTAAAAACCGAAACATTTTCAAAAGGGCTTACAACCAAATGCTTTTTAAAGGCCGGCCCCCAGGCAATAAAGCTGGCACGCATATCTGCCACAACGGTTGGGTCGTAACCGTGCCATCCCGGGTTAAGGGCTTTTTTGCTGTTCCAAAGGTTAAATACTTTTGGGGCGCGTGGTATCAGCAATATGTCGCCAATGTGGTTGTGCCAGTCGTCGGCAGTGCCGTAGTGCATATGGGCTGGTACGTTAGTTTTAAGGTAAACATCGTAATCCTTCGCTTCTATTTTAAGGTCGTTATAAGTGCTTTGGATGTCTGCTTTATTCTTTTTAGCGTAAAGCTCTACCAAAATGCCATCGCCGGATATTACAAATTTTGAGGTGTCTATAGCGGCGGGGATGCCGATAGGGTTAAGGTTGTCTACCCGCGTCATGCCATGGTCTGATACGAATACGAAATTTACATTTTTTAAACCTGTAGTTTTTACCGCCTTTTGCAATTCGTTCACCGTCGAGTCTACAAAGTGTACTTCCTTCTCTGCCTCGGGCGAAACAGGGCCGTTTAAATGTGCGGCATGGTCTACTTGGGGCAGGTAAAAAGTGATGAGGTGCGGGCGTTCTGCAGGTGGAAGCCTCAACCAGTCTACAACGGCGGTAATGCGGTTATGTATGTCAATCTTTTCGTTGTAGATATAGTAATAGGTAGGGCGCACACCCTGTATAGCCGCTTCCGACGCCACCCAGTAAAAGCTGGCCGAAAGCATTTTTTGCTGCTCGGCACGTACCCAAAGCGGCGCGCCGCCATACCAGCTGCTATCGGCAACCTTGGCTTTATTACTCATGGCGTATTTTTCCCTGCGGGCAGGGTCATAATAGGTATTGTTAACCAAACCCGAGTGCGAGGGATACAGGCCGCTGATGATGGCATAATGGTTGGGAAATGTAACCGATGGATAAGAGGGCATCATGTAAGGTGTGCTTATGCCTTCGCTTGCCAAACGTTGCAAGTTTTGCGCGTTGTAGCGCTTGGCAAAATCATACCGGAAACCATCGGCAGAAATTAATATTACGTAAGGCTTATTTTGCTGCGTTATACTGTTTTTACGGTTGGGGATGATGTGTTGGGTGGTATCCTGGCTAAAGCCGCTGTGGCAGATGGTAAGTAGCGCTATCAGTATAAAGCTGTGTTTTTTCATGCTTATATTTAACGGGTAAAAATAACTTTTTAAGGTTAAGATAATTGTATGATAACGTTAATGTTGCAGTAGTAATACTTTGGTAAAATTACTGTGCCATAACAACTGTGTATGTTAAATGACCTACATTTATATATGGCGCAAAGCAGGGCATACATAACATTCGTAATTACACTGGCGCTGCTGGCTTGCAATACCCCCAAACGCAAGATATACATCAGCGAGTGTGATTTGAATGTTCAGTTTAAAAAGGTAAGTTTTGCCCACCTGGTAGATAGCGTTAAATATTACGATAAGCAAAACGTTGAGGTAACCGGCAAGTACATAGAAGGAAAAAACGTATCGGCCCTGGTTAACGACAGTACCTTTACCGACCACGGCAACAGCCACTCGATTTGGGTGAATTTTACGCAGGATTGCCCGCTGTACCTTGTGGGTAAACACATCGGCTTATTTGAAACCGAGGATGGCGAATACAACAAACTGAATAACCGCAAAATGACTATCCGCGGCCGCTTAGAGATTGCGAAGAAAGGGCATAAAAACACTTACCGTGCAACCCTAAACCAGGTTAGCTACCTGGAGCTTGATTAGTGCGTAACGGTAGTTTACTGCTTTCTAAAAAAGTATTATCGCCTGTACGATGCAGGTGTTTTATAAATTAGATAGCCCCAATAAACAAACAGGGATGCTAAACTTCTAGCTTAAGCCCGTCATAAGCTAATTGGATGCCGGCGGGGAGTTCCTTGGATACATCGGCATGTTTACCTAAACGGTGGCTGACGTGGGTAAGGTAGGTTTGTTCGGCATTAATATCTCGGGCAAAGGCAATGGCCTCATCCAGGGTAAAGTGCGAGATATGCTTTTCTTTTTGCAGGGCGTTTATTACCAATGTTTTCGACCCGCGGATCTTGTCTTTCTCTACATCGGATAGCGTTTTGGCATCGGTGATATAGGTGAAATCTTTTATCCTGTAACCTTTAACCGGCAGCTTATAGTGCATCACCTCGATAGGGGTAAAGCGCACATCGCCAATATTAAAAGGCTCTAAATTAATAGTGTGGAGGTTAACCTGGGGGATGCCGGGATAGCCCTTGTTGTCAAAAATATAAGGGAACTCGCGGCGCAGAGCCAGCTGTACGCGGTCATCGGCGCAAATATCCATAGGCACCTGCTGCTTGTAGTTGAACGCGCGGATATCATCCATACCGGCAACATGGTCCTTATGCTCGTGGGTAAAAACAATGGCATCCAGGTGCATCACTTTTTCGCGCAGCATCTGATACCTAAAATCGGGCCCCGAATCTATGGCGATAACTTTCCCATCGCCCTCTATTAAAATAGAGGTACGCAGCCGCTTATCGTGCTTATCGGTTGATAAGCAAACGGGGCAGGTGCAGGCTATAACGGGCACACCCTGCGAGGTTCCGGTTCCTAAAAAAGTTATGGTCACAGCTGCAATGTTGTTTGTTTAAGCTGATGCAAAAATGCAGCCTGTTTATCGTCTAACAAGTTATAATCTATCTCCAGCGTGCGGGCAAGCTCGGCCACCGCGGCTATTTTGCTTTCCAGGTTGGCAAATTTATTTACCACAATAACGCGGCTGTTTAGCAGCATGCAAGCCCCTGTTTTAAAGTTACCCTTCTCATACCTCACCCTGTAACCTGCCGATTTTAGCAGCAGCTCCAGTTTTTCGAGCGTATGGTTGGTTATGGTAAGCATCTTTTCAAAAATAGTAACATTTAACATTAAGGCAGTAAAATGTTGTAAATAGATGTTAACTGATACTAAAAATTACTTTTTAAATCTTTTTAATAAGATTTGTAGTTTGTTGGATTTCATTTTAATAATTTCCTATATTGGTGCGGTAAATCTCCCGTATTATTTAACCAATTATACCCATTATGAGCCAAAAACCCGAACGGTTCCTGTCGCTGGATGTTTTCCGCGGACTAACCATTTGTTTTATGATCATCGTAAACACACCCGGCAGCGGTGCGCATCCTTTTGCACCGCTTGAACATGCGGCGTGGTTTGGTTTTACACCTACCGACCTGGTGTTCCCATCGTTCCTTTTCGCGGTTGGTAACGCCATGAGCTTTACCATGAAAAAGTTTGATGGTTTAAGCACCGGCACCGTTTTGTACAGGATACTAAAACGCGGGCTACTCATATTTTTAATTGGCTACATTATGTATTGGTTCCCGTTTGTAGACCATGGCGCAAACGGATGGGCGTTGAGGCCTATAAGCGGTACACGTATTATGGGCGTGCTACAACGTATTGGCCTTTGCTATATTTTTGCATCCCTTATCATTTATTTTGTACGTAATAAAACGGCGGTTATTGTGTTAAGCGCATTGCTGCTTATTGGTTACCAGGTTATATTGCTTGCCTTTGGCGACCCTGCCGCACCATACGCCATGCTTACCAACGCGGGTACTTACCTTGATAAATTCTTGTTGGGGGATGGTCACCTTTACCACGGCGAAGGCGTTGCCTTTGACCCCGAGGGGATATTGAGCACCTTGCCTGCCATTGTGAACGTTATTGTAGGTTACTATGCCGGTAAATTTATCCAGGAAAAAGGTAAAGGATACGAAACTATCGGCCGTTTGGCGCTGATGGGTTGCCTGTTCATCTTCATCGCCCTTACGTGGAACATGAGTTTCCCGATAGGTAAAAAGCTATGGAGCAGCCCTTTTACATTACTTACCACAGGCATAGATATGGTGATGATATCGGGGTTGATATACGTAGTGGAAGTACAAGCCTGGAACAAATACAACTGGACATCTTTCTTCACCACCGTGGGTAAAAACCCGCTGGCCATTTATATCCTGTCGGAGATATTGGTTATCGCATTCTGGATGATCAGCATCGGCGACAAAAACCTTTACGCGTGGATAAACGATGTGTTTTACCAGAAAATAGCACCGGGCGCCATTGGCTCCCTGCTATTTGCCATCAGCTACATGCTGATATGCTGGAGTGTAGGTAAGGTGCTGGATAATAAGAAGATGTATATTAGGGTGTAAAAAGTAGGAAAATAAATCCGTCATGCCGAATTTATTTCGGCATCTCTCAGGACAAGCGAATTTGCATGAGGGATGCTGAAACGAGTTCAACCTGACATTAAAAAAAACCGGTCATGCCGAATTTATTTCGGCATCCCACAGGATAGATAGTGAACATATAAAACAACATGCTATTTAAACAGGGCCATACCTACATCATGTCTAATACATACCGAACCACTTTCTACATCGGCGTAACCGCTGATCTGCGAGCACGTGTATGGCAACATGTGAATAATGAGGGCTCAGCTTTTGTAAAGAAATATAAACTATATGATCTTGTTTATTACGAATATTTTGAACGCATAACAGATGCGATAGCCCGTGAGAAACAATTAAAGAATTGGCATAGAGACTGGAAAATTAAGCTTATTCAATCTGTTAACCCCGATATGAAAGATTTAAAAGGCGACTTATTTGACGAATAAACCGTCATCCTGAACTTGTTTCAGGATCTCTCAGGACAGGTCGTAGCCATGCAAGTTTGCTACTCAGCAAGTGGGATGCCGAAGTAAATTCGGCATGACGGTCCTCTTCTTTACACTTTAGCTTTTAAAACTAACCGCCATGCCCAGCGAGTTAGGAGGTTGAAGCCACCCCAGCTATTTACAAAGCCAATAATTTGACCGAGGCAGTTTTGAGTGAACATGGAACGGTAATTTTGCTGTGCCTGTTTGTAAACCTCATCCGGGTTTGACAGGCCGATTCGCTCGTAGATCTCGCGCCGCACGTACATGGTGCGTACAAAGTAAATGTTCATTAATATTACAAGGCTGTAAAACGATTTTTTGAGGTAACCTGCCTTTGCGGTATAACGTTCCAATAAGCCCTTGGTAAAGTGTATGTGCCGGCCTTCCTCAATATTATGCAGCTCGAAAACCTTTTGCACCACCCGGTAAATTTCGGGCGCGCGGCGGGCATGGTTGCCGTAAACATCGGTGATCAACTCCACCGACAGGCTGCCCATAAACAGGTAGTCGGCAGGCAGGTAGTTAGTGGTTATCCGGCCAAAAAACCGGTGCGCGGCGTTTTGCTGTAGGGGGCTGCCATTTACACGGGTAATAGTTTGCGCAAACATCTCTTGGTGCCGGTATTCTTCGATGATCTCGCGGATCAAAAAACGGTGTTCGGGACTATCAGGTGGCAGTGTCAAAATAAATTTCGACATAAATACGCAAAAGAGCGCTTCGCCCCAGCCATATGAATACAGCACTTGCACTAATTCGTGGCGGCCCAGATCTTTTTGCTGTTGCATGGTTAGCGTGTCATATATGGGCAGTCCACGCAGGGATGTAAGTGCTTCGGGCAGATAAAAGTCTTGTTCCAGCGGATCGTCCTGCCAGGGTATATAAGTTTCGGGCATCAATGGCCTTTCCTTACTAATCTTTATCAGACGCTCTATTTCTTCTGCCTTCATACCTGTAGTACGAAGATAGTAACTAAAAAGTCAGTATGGGGGTTTTTGAAATTATCTCAAATCAACCACCTCAACACCGGGATATGCCTTTTTATCAAACACAAAAGCGGTTTCGGCTACTTTGTAGTTGGGGGTAAAGGTGCGTAGGGTGTAGGTGTATTTACTGCCGTTCTTATCAAAGATCTGGGCGCTGTAGAGTTGGTTTTTTACCTTATCTACCATCAGGCGCACTTTAAAGAACGTTTTCTTGCTGTCCTCTGGGGTAAGGTCAATTATTTGGTAAACTTTGCCTGCAAGCTTTTGCTGGCCGGTATAAATGTACTTGTACCCTTTTTCGTACATGGTAAAGATCTTGGCGGGGTTAAAGCCTTCCTCGCTGTTGTCGGCGGTGCTTAATTGCACTTCGTTAGCATCCTTAAGGTACGTCCATTGGTTTTTACCATCGCTGATGATATCCTGCATCACTTTTTTAGTACCCGCGGCATACGCTATCACCTTATACTTATTGGTTTTTGAACGGACTATAAGCGTACCTGTATAAGTTTCCTTTACATTAGCTTGCTGGTTATCTATCGCGAGCGAATAGTCGGTTTTTACGCCATCGTAAGTGCGGTATTGTTTGCTTAGCTTGTTCAGGATAACCTTGGCGTCGGCATCCTTTTGCGCGAACGCGGTAGCAATACTTAAAGTAGATAATACTATGTAGATGAATAATTTTTTCATGTTCTTTAATTCAAATTTAAAACTCACAGGCAATAACCAATACGGCTTGTAATGGTTTAGAGTGTTGCAAACTAAATTAGTTTAATTGCGGGGTTTTTGCATTTCTTCGAGGGCGCGCTCCAGGCTGTACTCATCCGGGTAAAGCACATCGCGGGCTTTGCTGCCTTCAAAGGGGCCAACAATACCTGCAGCTTCCAACTGATCGATTATACGGCCTGCACGGTTGTAACCCAGTTTCATTTTACGCTGGATAAGAGACGTAGAACCCTGCTGATGCAATACAATTAACCGTGCGGCATCCTCAAACATCGGGTCGCGATCGTCCGGGTTAAAGTCTTTGGCACTGTTGCCTGCTTCACCTTCGCCCACATATTCCGGCAGGAACATCGCCGACGGGTAGCCGCGCTGGTTACCAATAAAGTCGGATATGCGTTCAACCTCGGGGGTATCTACAAAGGCGCACTGCAGGCGGATGAGGTCGCTGCCTGTAGACAGCAGCATATCACCACGGCCTATCAACTGGTCGGCACCGCCGGCATCCAATATGGTGCGCGAATCGATCTTTGATAACACCCTGAACGCCAAACGTGCAGGGAAGTTGGCCTTGATAGTACCTGTAATAACGTTTACCGATGGCCTTTGGGTAGCAATAACCAGGTGGATACCCACCGCACGGGCAAGCTGCGCGATACGAGCAATAGGCTGCTCCACCTCTTTACCTGCAGTCATCATCAGATCCGCAAACTCATCAATTACCAGCACAATAAACGGCAGGTAACGGTGTTTCTCGGGGTCAGCTATTTTGCGGTTAACAAACTTGGTGTTGTATTCTTTCAGGTTACGTACCTGCGCGTCTTTCAGCAAGTCGTAACGCTGGTCCATCTCAATACAAAGCGAGTTTAGCGTGTTTACTACCTTTTTGGTATCGGTGATAATAGCATCCGCCTCATCCGGCAGTTTGGCTAAAAAGTGCCGCTCTATCTTGCGGAACAGCGTAAGCTCCACCTTTTTTGGATCTACCAGTACGAATTTTAACTCAGCCGGGTGCTTTTTGTAAAGCAGCGACACCAATATGGCGTTGATACCAACCGATTTACCCTGGCCGGTAGCACCAGCAACCAGTAAGTGGGGCATTTTGGCCAAATCGGCAATAAACACCTCGTTAGAAATGGTTTTACCAAGCGCTATAGGCAGGTCCATAGTGTTGTTTTGCCATTTCTCGGTAGCCAATATCGACCGCATTGATACCATTTCGGGATTTTGGTTAGGTACCTCGATGCCGATGGTTCCCTTGCCCGGCATAGGCGCGATGATACGGATGCCCAAAGCCGCCAAGCTCAGCGCGATATCATCTTCCAGGTTCTTGATCTTAGAGATGCGCACGCCCGGCGCAGGGATAATTTCATAAAGCGTAACCGTTGGGCCAATGGTGGCTTTTATCTTATCTATCTCGATATTATAATGGTTCAGCGTTTCAACGATCTTGTTTTTGTTGGCTTCCAGCTCTTCGGAATTTACCGCGATTTTTGAAGCGCCGTAGTTCTCCAAAAGGTCAATAGTTGGGTATTTGTAGGTGGCGAGGTCTAGCTTATGGTCGTACATGCCAAACTGGTCTACCAGGCTTTTTGCTTTATCATCATCGCTTATTTCAATGTTGAGGATAGGCATGGGGCGTTCCACATCAATGGTAAGCGGGATCTCTGTTTCTTCCTCCGGCTCGTGGCTTATCTCGGGCTTTAACACTACCGGCTCGTGGAACACAGTTGTTTGTTGCAGCGGTGTTTGCTGTAAACGTTCCTGCTGCATCGGTTCGCCAGTTTCGCCCTGGGCGGCAAGCATATCCTTAACGCGGTTGCCGCCATTGCGCGGCCACTCTACAGGTAAAGAAATTTCTTCGTCTACCAATTCAACGGGCTCTGATGATAGTGCATCGGCAGCAGTTAGGTCGTCTGTTTTTATTTTACGTTCCGGTAGTTTAAAGTCGATGTTGTAGGCGATGATGAGTACCGTTAATGCCAAAAATATCAGCACAAAACCGGTACCTGATTGCCCTATCTGCGCGGCTAAAAGGCGGTTTGTCCAAAAGCCGAACTCACCCTCTAAAAAATGGGGGTAATCCAATATGAAAGCGTGGAAAAAGCCGAATGTTATCGATAGAAACACAATCGCAAACAACGTGTAGGCCAGCATTTTGCTAACCGAAAACAGTTTTATTTTAAACAGCAGGCGGTAGCCTATAATGAAAAATACAAACACGAACAGGAACGACGCCAAACCAAACCATTCGAAGATAAATTGGTTGGAAAGCAGCGCGCCAAATTTGCCCAGCCAGTTATCAACCATGGGGTTGTTAACGCCGTTCTCCAGCAGTTCTTTAGTGGTTTTGAACAGGTTGCCCCAGCCGCCGTTGGCTTTTGATACGTAGCTTTGGTCCTGCTGCCAGGTGAACAGGTAGGAGGTGAACGCGATCAGGAAAAATACCGAAAGCACCAGGCAAAATAATCCCGCTATCTTAATGATACGGCCGTCGCGCAGGTCAAAGAGTGGCATGCGCTCACCCTGTTGTTTTACAGGCCTTTCGCGCTCGGTTTTCGCGCTGCCCGATGACGGTTTTGAACCAGATTTACCCGGCGGATTCTCTTCCCTAAAACTATTTGATTTGAACTGGTTTCCTTTGATCGGCATCCTGAAAATTGAACGTTTAATTGCAAATATAAAGGTATTAGATTAAACAGATATTTTTTAATTTTTTAGTATTATTACACTTTATGAGCCTAACCGATCTGGAAGAACTTATAGCTAATGCCGATACCGGGGCTTTAGACCTTTTGCTTGCCCGTAACCCCGAGCTTGCCAGGGCAAAAACCAGCCTTAATGTATCGCCGTTGATGCTTTCCTGCTATTACCTCAAACCCGCGGTAACCAACGTGCTGCTTAAATACACTACCGATCTCACTCTTTTTGAAGCTGCCGCTGCCGACCGTTTTGATGATGTTGCCTACCTTATTGCCACCCATCCCGAACGGATCGACGCTTATGCCGATGATGGCTTTACCGCTTTAGGCCTCGCCAGCTATTTTGGCCGGTATGATATTGCTCGTTACCTGGTGCTTAAAGGCGCCGATGTAAACCGGCCAAGCGATAACGGTTATAACGTTTATCCCCTGCACTCGGCAGCCGCAGGTAATTTTACAAGCACTGCTACCATGCTGATAGAGAATGATGCCGATGTAAACGTAAAGCAGCAAAAAGGCACTACGCCTCTGCATTCTGCCGCGCAAAACGGCAACCTGGAACTGCTGATCCTGCTGCTGGAAAAAGGCGCCAAAACAGATATACGCATGGAAGGCGGCAAACTCCCCGCCGACCTGGCCCGCGAAAAAGGCTTTGATGAAATTGCCGAGATACTGGAAGGTTAGCGAAGAGCGAAAACCCTTTTGCGACTGTAAAGCCTTAAACCTTAATAGTCTCTAATGTTTATGTTACGCCACAAATAATTCCTGTTAGGAGTAACAACATCTGTATTTTGTACTCCAAATAGGAAACGCTCCACTCATCATGATCAAAAAACTACTTATCCTGTTTGTACTATCGGCCGCCATTGGCAATGCTGTAAATGCGCAAACAATTAATAAAGCCAGGTTAGATAGCCTGCTGGATGTAATTACTGCCAATAATAAAAACATGGGCAGCCTAACCATTTCGCAAAACGGACAGATAGTTTACCAAAGGAGTATTGGCAACGCGGCCATTGATAGCCCGGCGACCATCCCGGCAACAGCTAAAACCAAATACCGCATTGGCTCTATCAGTAAAATGTTTACAGGTGTTATGGTGATGCAATTGGTAGACGAGGGGAAACTTACGCTGGCAACAACGCTTGATAAATTTTATCCGCAGGTGCCAAATGCTGCAAAGATTACTATCGGAATGATGTTGAGCCACCACAGCGGCCTCCACAATTTTACTAATGACCCTGCCTACATGACTTATATGCTTGCCCCGCAAACGCACGAGCAAATGCTGACAAGGATAGCCGCAATGAAACCGGATTTTGAGCCGGGCATCAAAGGCGAGTACAGTAATACCAACTTCGTCATGTTAAGCTATATTATTGAAAAGGTCACTAAAAAAACTTACCCGGAACTGGTTAAACAGCGTGTGGTAAATAAGATAGGTTTAAAGGATACTTACTACGGTGTTAAAACGAACACTGCTAATAACGAGGCGCTTTCTTACACCTATACAGGCAATAAATGGGGAAAGTTCATGGAAACTGATATGAGCATCCCAACAGGTGCAGGGTCCATGGTATCAACCTCAACAGATCTGGATAGGTTTATCGAAGCATTATTTGCAGGCAAGCTTGTAAAACCCGCCAGCTTAGAGTTGATGAAAACGATGAAAGACAATTACGGCTTGGCTATGTTTAAAAAAGACATTAAAGGCAAGGTGTACTACGGGCATGGCGGCGCGATTGATGCCTACCGTTCGGAGTTAGCTTACTTCCCTGCCGAGAAATTAGCTGTGAGTTATACCAGCAATGGCGGCAGTTACGACCCCTCCAAAATTTTACAGGGAGTATTAAGTATTTGTTTCAACCAACCCTATAACATTCCAACTTTTAAAACGCTGGCGCTAAAAACAGCAGATCTTGACAAATACCTTGGTGTGTATGCAAGCCCTGACTTTCCTGTTAAGATCACCATGACCAAAGGTAACACTACGCTGATAGGCACAGCTGCCGGGCAGAGCGCCATTAAGTTTGATGCAGTCGCCAAAAATGTATTTGAATTTGAGCCTTACGATATCCATTTGGAATTTGATACCGAAAAAGGCCAATTCACTTTAATGCAAAGGGGCAAAATAACGGTGTTTACGCGCGAGTAAAATTGCAATATTATTCAAACTGCAATTCCCATTTATCCTCGCCGCCATCTACCACACGGAAGATTGTTTTTTCTACGGATACGCCATCTACAGAAGATTCTAACCTTACGGTTTCATGGTCGTGGTATTCGGCTTCGCGGGGCACCATTACTGCGGTAAGGTCTGCAGGGTTGCCGTCAATTTTTATCGTTTTCATGATTGTATAGGGTTATATAGCTTCAACAAAGGGAATTGGAATAAGTTTCGGTTAAGCTGATAGCTGTGCTTTATAAGCGTAGAGTTTACTCACCCCGCCTACGCTCCGCTGGTCGACCTTTCTATGTTTCGCAAAGAGGGTAAAGAGCAGGATGATTTTTTCTAACCCTCTTTCCGCGCAGCGAAGAGAGGGTGGTCGAGCGAAGCAATGACCGGGTGAGTAAAATCGTTGGAATGCTTAGACAGGCTCACCATGACTCACTATTTATACAACACCTGGCATTTCTCACAATAAAAACTTGCCCTGCGGGATTTGCCGGTGTCTTTACTTTTAAATGGTACCTGGTTACGCGGGCATTCCTTTTTATGGTAGGCTTGCCAGTGCTTTTTGAGCGTACCTGCTTTGCGCTGCTCAAAAAACTCGAAGCTGTATTTGATGGCCTCGTGTATCATTTCTTTAACCGCTTTGGGGGGCATGGCGGCTATCAAACTTTCCGGGTGGATGCAGGCACGGAACAGCACTTCATTCTTGATTATATTGCCAACTCCTGAGAAGATCTGCTGATTCATCAATGCATCACAAGCCAGAAGTTCAGGCTCGGCCTTCATTTTTTTGATGGCATGTTTGGTATCCCACTCATCGCTCATAATGTCGGCTTTCCAGTCGTAAACCTCGTCCAATGGTTCGGTGATCAACTTTAGCTGGCAGGCGTAAAAGTTGAGTTCGCCATCTTCAAATTGCAGGTGCAGGCGCGGTGGTTTTTCGGTATGCTCGTTGATGCGGTAGGTGCCAAACATCATCATGTGGATGCGTACCGTGAATTTTGGGAAGCAGATCAAAAAATGCTTGCCCCAGCTTTTAAAGTCGGTAATGGGTTGGTCGGTAAGCATGGCGGCATCAAGCGTGCCGTTGTTACAACTGGCGTGGATCACTTTGTCGCCCTTAAATTGCTGTACCTTTTCTTTTAATATGAGTATGCTTGGCCCTTCAGGCATGGTAGTTAGTTTTGAAGGGACGGACGCAAATATTAAGCCAGGGTGGAGATGGGAGCGAGGAAGGAGAGTGCTGGAGCGGGGAAAACTGTTAATGCTTTGTATAGATGCCCCAAGCTCCCGGCAACTCGCCTCCCCCCTTTTAAACTCGAACCGAAATAAATTGATTTACTGAGCTCTAAATTTTTAAAGTTACATTTACCGCATGCATACAGACGAGCAGGTATTTAAAACAGCCGATAAAACAGTAGAATTATTATATTCTTTAGACGATTATGACAATGAGAAAAATGTAGATGTTTTCGTAACGCTTGAAAAAGACGGGCTATCGTATGATTATGTAGCTGTTTATACTAAACGGAGCATTGATAAAGTACCAACCTGGGTACGTAATAAAATCAAAGGGAGTTAATGCTTCTTCTTTTTCAGCAAACCACCTGTAGTGTCATCCACACTTTGCTGTACGATGAATGCGGCGGGATCAATTCTTAAAACTTCTTTTTTAAGCAACGGTACTTCTAAACGGGTTGCCACAGTGAAAATAATTTCGCGCGGGGCGTTGATGTGCCCATCCTTACCATAGCCGCTTTTACCCTGGTAAACCGTAACCCCACGGCCAAGCTTTTGGGTGATAGCCAAACGGATCTCTTCGCCTTTGGCAGATACGATGGTCATGCCGGTATATTGCTCCAATCCGTTAAGAATGAAATCTATCATTTTAGATGCCGAGAGATAAGTAAGTATGGAGTACAGTGCCTTCTCGACCCCTAACTGGATGATCGCGGCGCCAAAAATAACCACGTTTAGTATCAATATTACATCGCTTACGCGCACCACCTGTGTTTTTTTGCTCACTAATAGGGCGGCAATCTCGGTACCGTCAAGCACCGCGCCGCCACGTATAGCCATCCCAATACCCGCGCCTATAAATACACCGCCAAACACGGCGGTAAGTAGTTTATCGGGCGTAACATCGGGGAAGTGCATAAAAGCCAGTACAAGTGAAAGGCCGCCAATAGCCGCCGCGCCCTTTAAGGCGAATGTTGCGCCCAGTTTACGATAGCCTAAAAACAAAAAAGGTAAATTAATAATAAATATCAGCACAGATAACGGCAGGCCGGTAGCATCGGCTACTAAAATGGAGATGCCGGTAACGCCGCCGTCGATAAAATGGCTGGGTAACAAAAAACCCTTCAAACCCATCCCTGCAGATAGGATGCCCAAAATAATAAGTAACGAATCGACAAGTGCGCCCCTGAATTTCATAAGTGCTAATAAACAGTAACCAATAGGATGTAGGGTTAATATAGCAAAAATCAACTAAAGGGCAAGTTTACCAGCCACTCTTCAACCCCTCTTTCAACGCTGCCTGGTAATTTTTCAGGTCGAATGAGTATAGGTATGGGGCTTTGTGGGCACCACCTTTGCGGGTTGTCTCCAGCTTGTTCAGGATGCCAAAGCCAAGCATGCGGCGCTGAAAGTTGCGGCGGTCCAGCTTTTTATCAAGAATGGTTTCGTAAAGTTTTTGCAGCTCGGGCATGGTAAACTCCTTAGGCATCAGGTTGTAACCAATGGGCTGGTAGTTTAGCTGCAGGCGTAGGGTATCTAAGGCTTTCCTGAATATTAATTCGTGGTCCAGCTGAAACTTGGGCAGGTCGTTAAGGTCACGCCAGGTGCATATTTCAGAGAAGTCATCAGGAGTGGGGGTAACGTTAAAAAAATCCACCAAAGCGTAATAACCTATAGATATAAAGCGCTGTCCAAAAAAGTTTTTTTCGGCAGGCAGCATATCTTTATACATCTCGTTATGGATCTTGGATCGGTCCGGGTCGCCAAAAACGTGGAATTGTTGTAAAAATATTTCATCAATACCGGTGCGCTCTTTCAGGATCCGGTCGGCAGCGTTTTCCATTGGCTCAAGTTTTCGCACAAAGCCGCCGGGCAGGTACCAGGCATCTTCGTTGTTACTTTTAAGCATCAAAACCTTCATTTGCCCTTCATGAAAACCAAATACCACACAGTCTATAGATATATGGTTAAGATATACCTTACCGGCCTCGGCCCAAAAATCTTCCAGCTGCTGTTTAGTTAACATTTAACGCGTTGATAAAAATTACTTTGATTGTTTAAATTTAATATTTACAATTGTGTACCAATTACACCATGTGTAGGTCGCTTATTAAAAACCAATTATAACTAATAAGTTTTACAGTAATTTAATATTGCGAAAATTAACCTGAATAAATGGTGATAAACCGTACACGCCAAAAAAACTCATTTAATGAAAAAATATTTTACCAATAAGCCGTTTGCCATACTTGGTGCCGCTGCATTTTTTTGTATGCCGCTAAACAAAGCCATGGCCCAAAAGCAAACCGAAGCTGCAAAAATGAACGCTTTTGTAAGCGCGTTAATGAAAAAGATGACAGTGGACGAAAAGATAGGGCAGCTTAACCTGGTAACAGGCGGTATGGCTATCACAGGGTCGGTAACTAATAATGGTATTGGCGATGGCGTTAAAAAAGGCGCTATCGGCGGTATTTTTGGTTTATACGGGACAGAGAATGTACGCAAAATGCAGGAAGCCGCTGTAAAAGGCACCCGCCTGCATATCCCTTTAATATTTGGTTTAGATGTTATACACGGGCACCGCACCATATTCCCTATACCGTTGGGTATGTCGGCAACGTGGGATATGGCTATCGTGGAGCATGCCGCGCACATAGCCGCTAAAGAAGCTACTGCAGAAGGGCTAAACTGGGTTTTCAGCCCGATGGTTGATATTGCCCGCGACGCGCGTTGGGGCCGGATCTCTGAGGGTGGGGGTGAAGACCCTTACTTGGGTGGTAAAATTGCCGCTGCCATGATAAGGGGTTACCAGGGCAGCAGTATGAAAAATGCCGATGCGGTAATGGCTTGTGTAAAACACTTTGCACTTTACGGCGGCGCCGAAGCTGGCCGCGAATATAACACGGTTGATATGAGCCGCCTGGCGATGTACAACTATTACCTGCCGCCATATAAAGCGGCGCTTGATGCAGGCGCGGGTAGTTTCATGAGCTCGTTTAATGTGGTTGATGGTGTGCCGGCGACTACCAACAAATGGTTACTTACTGATCTGTTGCGCAAGCAATGGGGCTTTAACGGTTTTGTAGTATCAGATTATACTGCGCTAAACGAAACCACCAATCACGGTATGGGCGACTTGCAAACGGTATCTGCCCTGGCCTTAAAAGCCGGCCTTGATATGGATATGGTAGGCGAAGGCTTTTTAACCACACTAAAAAAATCGTTACAACAAGGTAAAGTTACCCAGGCAGATATTGACCTGGCTTGTCGCCGAATTTTGGAAGCAAAATACAAACTGGGATTATTTGATAACCCATATAAATCTTTAGATCCGCAACGCGAGAAAACCGACATCATGACAGATGCCAACCGCAAAGCATCCCGCCTTACTGCAGAGCACTCTTTTGTGTTGTTGAAAAATGCAAACCAAATACTGCCGTTAAAAAAATCTGGTGGTAGTATCGCGCTTGTTGGCCCGCTGGCCGATAATAAACGCGATATGCTTGGCACCTGGGTAATTGGCGGCGAGTGGGAAAAGTCTATAAGCGTGATAGAAGGTATCAAACACATTGTGGGTGATAACGTAAAGATCAACTACGCTAAAGGAAGTAATATTACCGACGATACCACCTTTATGAAACGCCTTAACTTTGGCCCGGGCATGGTGTCGCTTGATAAACAATCACCCGATGATATGATTGAAGATGCAGTGAAGGCTGCAAAAAAATCGGATATTATTGTTGCCGTGGTTGGCGAATCGCAAAGCATGAGCGGCGAATCATCAAGCCGTTCTGATATTAACATCCCCGAAAGCCAGCAGCTGATGCTTAAAGCACTTGCCAAACTGGGTAAACCTATTGTAATTGTATTGTTTAACGGCCGCCCGCTTACCCTAACCTGGGAGAATGAGCACGCCGCCGCCATATTAGATGTTTGGGCACCGGGTACCGAAGCAGGTAACGCCATTGCCGAAGTATTATTTGGCAACTACAATCCATCCGGTAAATTAACGGCAACCTTCCCGCGTAGTGTGGGGCAGATACCTATTTATTATAATCACTTAAATACAGGCCGACCGTATGCATCGGGCTCAACTAAATTTAAATCGAACTATTTAGATATCAGCAATGACCCGTTGTACCCATTCGGTTACGGTTTAAGCTACAGCAACTTTACTTACAGCAACCTTACGCTTAGTAAAACCAAATTAAAAGGGAACGAAACCCTTACGGCAACAGTTACAGTTACCAACAACGGCCCTTACGCAGGTGAAGAAGTAGTACAATTGTATATAGGCGACCCGGCAGCAAGCATCAGCCGCCCGGTTAAAGAGCTTAAAGGGTTTAGAAAAATAAGCCTGCAAAATGGAGAGAAAAAAGAAGTAAGTTTCCCGATTACAACAAACCAGCTTCAGTTTTACAACAGCCAGCTAAAATACGATTGGGAGCCGGGAGAATTTGTGATACAGGTAGGCACCAGTTCGGCTGATGTTAAAACCGCTAAAGTAACTTGGGCCAAATAGGGCAAACGCCTCAGCGTAAATAAATTCAGTTAGATTTTTTTTATATAAATACAGATACAATATGCCCTGGTAATATTACCAGGGCATTTTTTTTTTATACAAATGATATATAGGCTATAAAAATCACTTGGTGTAAAACAACGCAAAAAAAGTATAGTGATTTAGTGGAATAACTGTAAAATTAACAGGAATTTAACAGAGCGGTTATTTTAAACAGCCTACTTCTTAAAAAAATCAAATAAGTTTTTTAATTAATTTGAGATAGGGGATGGTTTAGGTTGTTATGAAAAGCAAATTTCGTTTTTTGACAAAAAAAACGCTTTACAACAAGATTTTTACATTGCGAAATTGTTAAACTTAATATCGAATTATTAAGATGTATTTAACAAATGGTTATTAAATTGAAATATTGAAACGTATTGTACAGTAACTAATAAATAATTTATAATTCGTATAAAGCGGCTTGTGTAACCTATACACTCTATTTATATTAGAGCATACCAATTATAAACCTTTTCTTTTTAAAGAAAAGCAAACAAATTTAACGGATAAACAAGATTGATGGGCGTTAAGTATTGCGCAGCAACTTTTAAACCGAATAAAATTTTTAACAGGATAGTGTAACTACATGATAAAACTTTTACTAATTCTACATGCTAATAATCCCAGCCCGGCCAGGGGGGCGCCATAACTAAAAAATTCTATTTTTTGAGGTGGTTGCCATTGTTATCTCACCAGCATACCGGCCATCCTCATTGATATCGATCTTAAATCAAATATATTAATCAACTAAATCTCAATCTCATGTTTAAAAGTTTACTCCTTAAGGGAAGAACACTATGCCTGCTACTATGCTGCATGGTTTCTTCATTGGTAGTTAATGCTCAAACAAAACACTCTGGTAAAGTTACCGGCAGCGACGACAAGCTGCCAGTAGTAGGGGCCAGTGTGCGTATCAAGGGCACTACTATCGGTACACAAACTGATGTTAACGGACAGTACAACATCAATGTTAATCCAGGCGACGTATTGGTCATCTCATACCTGGGTTACCAAACAAACGAGCTTACTGTCGGCGCAAGCGAAACAATTAACGTTGTTTTACAAAGCGGCAGTAACGCGTTGAACGAAGTAGTAGTAACGGGCTACACTACGCAACGTAAAAAAGACATTTCCGGTTCTGTTACTACAGTAAATGTTACAGCTGCAAAATCTGTTCCTACAGTAAGTACAGAAAGTATGCTACAAGGCCAGGCTGCCGGTGTTAACGTTGTAACACAAGGTTCTCCAGGTGGTGGTGCTCAGGTAACTATTCGTGGTTTAAGCAACTTTGGTAGCTCATCTCCGCTTTACGTAGTTGATGGTTTGCAAACTGGTAATATCTCTAACCTAAACCCTAACGACATTGAGTCGATTTCGGTACTGAAAGATGCTGGTGCTGCTGCTATCTACGGTGTAAGTGGTGGTAACGGTGTTGTAGTTGTCACTACTAAAAAAGGTAAACAAGGCAAAACATCAATTTCTTACGATGCATTTTACGGCACTACCCAAGCATTAGGCGGTAATGTATTTAATACGCTTAATGCAGACCAGTACGAGCAATTATTACTTAAAGCTGATCCGGGTAACGCGTTATTGCTTAATGGTAAAATTGCCGATTATGGTTACCAGGCCGGTTCTGGCGCCAGGGGCGTATTCAACCAGGCCAATGCTTCTAATTTTCTACCAAACTATCACCTGGATAATGATCCAGCAAAGGATTACCTGATCCAAAAATTTGCTAAAGGCGCAGGTACGGATTGGTTCCACGAAATTTTCAAAAGTGCTCCAATTCAACAACATTCATTAAGCGCAAGTGGTGCAAGCGATAAAAGCAACTACTACTTATCTTTAGGTTACACCAACCAACAGGGTACGCTTATAAATACCTACTTTAAAAGATACCAGGCCCGTGTTAACACCAGCTTTAGTGTGAAAGATCACATCAGGTTAGGTGAGAACATGAGTTACTATTATATCAGCTCGCCTAACGGTGGTGGTGGTTTAGTTGGCGGTGGTAACCTTAACGAGGGTAACCCTATCTCCGAAACTTACCGTATACTTCCTTTTATCCCTGTTAGAGATATTGCAGGTAACTTAGGTGGTACTTACGCCGGCCCGGCTGCTTTGGGTAACGCCCTTAACCCTGTTGGTATGCAAGAGCGCCAAAACACTACTCATACCAATGAATATGGTATGCAGGGTACCGTGTTTGCAGAAGCCGACTTCCTGAAACACTTTACCGCACGTACCGCTTACAGTGCAAGCATTTACAACCGCTACTTCTACAACATCGGTTACCGCCAATATGATAGCGGTGAAGCACATGGTGGTAACAATAGCTACAGCGAGGGTGCGTCATATGATACCAACTTTAACTGGAGCAACACTTTAAATTACAAACAAGTATTTGGCAAACACAGCATCGGCGTGTTAGCAGGTTTCGAGCAAAGAGGCCGCACAAACCGCTCTTTAAGCGCGGGTGCCAAAAATCTTTTCTCGCTTGATCCTTTCTATGCAAACATCTCTAATGGCCAGCCAGGTCAAACTACAGCAACCAGCGGTTTCGGTAACGACGCTAATGGCCTAAGCAAAATCATGTCATTCTTCGCAAGGGTAGATTATACCTTTAACGACAGGTACATTCTTGGTGCAACCGTACGTCGTGATGGTAGCTCATTATTCTCTACAGGAAATAAATGGGGTACTTTCCCGGCAGTGTCTGCTGCATGGCGCGTCTCTCAGGAAGAGTTTCTTAAAGGCTCGACTTGGTTGAACGACTTAAAGATCCGTGGTAGCTACGGTACATCAGGTTACAATGGTAACGTTAAAGTAAACAGTGCTTACGCTGCATTTGGTGGTGGTGCAGGTTCATCATCTTACCCAATCGACGGTTCGTCAAACTCTGTAATCCCTGGTTACTTAACAAGTTCATTGGGTAACCCAAACACAACATGGGAAACTGATAAAGTGTTGAACGTTGGTTTTGATGCATCACTATTCAATCATTTAGATTTGACTGTGGAGTACTATAAAAAGACTATTACGGGGCTGCTTGTGAATGTACCTCTTCCTGGTGTAGTAGGTGGTTCAGACGCCGCTATACCAGATGTTAATAACGGTGCTGTGGTTAACAAAGGTTTTGATATTAGCGCCACGTACCACGGTTCTACTTCAGGCCTTACTTACTCTATTGGCGCAAACATCACTACAGTGAAAAATGAGATCACTCAAATTGGTGCTCCGTTCTTCACAGGTAATGTTCGTAGCGGTAACGTAGTTTATAACCACTTAGGTGGCAGCATTGGTGAATTCTACGGTTATAAAGTACAAGGTTACTGGAACAACCAAGCCGAAATTGATGCGCTTAACGCGCAACAAAAGCCAGATCTGTTCGGTTCGACGGCTAAATACCAAACAGATGCAGCCCCTGGCCGCTTCCGTTATACCGACGTAAATGGCGATGGCCGTATTACTGATGCTGACCGTACCAAAATTGGTAGCCCAACTCCTGACTTTACTTATGGTGTTAACTTAAACCTGGGTTACAAAGGTTTTGACATGAGCGCTGTATTCTACGGTTCACAAGGTAACGATGCTTACAACACTATTAAATACTGGACTAACTTCTACGGTTCACAAACCGGTAACAAAAGCTTAGACCTGTTGAACAATTCTTGGACTCCTACCAATACAAACCCTAAAGCACCTATCATAGAGAAAACAACCAACTTCAGTACAGCTGATGCGGTTAACTCTTATTATGTAGAGAACGCTTCATTCTTAAAATTAAAATCGGTACAAATTGGTTACACGTTTGCGCCAAGCATTCTTAAAAGCGTAGGTGTTGACAAATTACGTGCCTACATACAAGGTACTAATTTGTTTACTTCTACAAAATACACCGGCCTTGATCCGGAAATTCAGGCATTCGATGGCCGTAACAGCCAGGGTGTAGACAGAGGTAACTACCCTAACAATGAGCGCAGATTTATATTTGGCGTAAACCTTAGTTTCTAATAATAACTAACATAATATATAAAGAGAATAGTTATGAAAAAAAGTTTTAAATTAAAAGTCCTTATACCGGCAACACTTGTGTTGCTTGGAGGCTCTTATTCATGTAAGAAGTATCTTGATCAGGCGCCTGTTAGCGCCCTTATCCCGAGTGTAATTGCTACGCGCACAGGTGTTGACGGTATTTTGATTGGCGCTTACTCACTTGTTGACGGTGTATTTCAAGGCCAGGCTGGTAGCCCTTGGGAAACTGGTACCGATAACTGGGTGTTTGGTAGTGTTGTAGCTGGTGATGCCTTTAAAGGATCTAACCCTGGTGACCAACCTGCAGCAGCAAACCTTGAGGCTTTCAGTGCAACCGGTGCTAATGATTATCTGGATCACAAATGGCGTAATTGCTACGCAGGTGTACAACGTGCTAATGATGTGTTAAGGTTGTTGCCACAGGTAAAAGATGGTTCCATCACGCCTGATCAAACAAAACAATATATTGCTGAGGCTCGTTTCTTACGTGGTTTTTACCACCTTGAAGCCGCTAAACTATGGAAAAATGTTCCTTACATTGACGAAACCATTACGTACACTGCTAATAACTATTTCGTACCGAACGCTGGTCCTATCTGGGATAAAATTGAGGCTGACTTTAAAGCAGCAGCTGCAGACTTGCCTGCAACTCAGCAGCAAATAGGACGTGCCAACAAATGGGCTGCCCTTGCATTTGAGGCTAAAACCTTAATGAACGATCACAAATACCCTGATGCTTTTATCATCTTAAAAGATGTGATCACTAACGGTAAAACAAGTTCTGGTGCTGCTTACGCTTTAGGCAAATATGCAAACAACTTTAACCCATCAACTAAAAATGGCCCTGAGGGTGTTTTTGTTGTGCAAACATCAGTTAAAGATGGTGCTAACGGTTTGAATGGTAACGCAGGTAACGTGTTAAACTTCCCGTCTGGTGGCCCTGCAGGATGCTGCGGTTTCTTCCAGCCAACTTTTGATTTTGTAAATTCGTTTAAAGTTGATGCTAATGGTTTACCATTAATTGATACTTACCAAAACGATTACATTAAAAATGACCAGGGTGTAACTGCCGAGACTGTGTTTACCCCGGGTACCGAATTGCTTGATGCAAGGTTGGATTGGTCAGTAGGTCGTCGTGGTATTCCATACTTGGATTGGGGAATTTGCCCGGGTGCTGCCTGGGCACGTGATCAGCCAAACGGTGGTCCGTACCTTCCAATCAAAAACGTTTACTACAAAGCTGCACAATCAACAACTTCAGAGTCTTATGATGGTTGGGCTGCAAATCAATCAACATCAAATAGCTATAATGCTATCCGTTTCGCAGACGTTATTTTATGGGCTGCTGAATGTGCTGTTGAAGCAAATCAACTTGCAGAAGCACAAACATATGTTAACATGGTTAGGGCTCGTGCGGCTGATCAAAGTGGTTGGGTTAAAGGTTTGCTTACCGGTTATACCGGTGGCGATGCTACCAAACCAATTGTTGATAACACTAAATTTGCTGCAAATTACAAAGTTGGTTTATATACAACACAGTTTGCTACAAACGGCCAGGCTTATGCCCGCAAGGCAGTTTACTTTGAGCGCAAGATTGAGTTAGGTATGGAAGGTCATCGTTTCTTTGACTTATCTCGTTGGGATGCTGCTAACGGCGGCCCTGCAGGTACCATTATGTCAACAGAAATTGAGAAATTCCTGAAAAACACCCGTGACTTTGGTGATAAATTTACATCAGCGGTTATGAAGGTTGCTAAGTTCACTTCTAATAAGAACGAACTTTATCCTATACCTCAAAACCAGATCGATATCTCAAATGGTTCATTAAAACAAAACAAAGGTTATTAATAGTTAACAACCTATAATAGAGGGGGGGATAATCTATCTCTCCCTCTTTTTTTTTGAATAAAAATTCCTAATATCGCTATATGAAAGCCCTTAGATATCTGCTATGTATTATTACACCGCTCATAATATTTTCTTGTAAAAAGGCTACCATGTTCGAGCGGATCTCTTCATCGCATTCGGGTATAAAGTTTAATAATGAGATAGTAGAGAACGATACCATCAACCCGCTTGATAAGCTAAATATTTACAACGGCGGCGGTGTCGGCATAGGCGATTTTAATAACGATGGCCTGCAGGATATTTATTTTATAGGCAATGCGGTACCAAACCGTTTATACATAAACAAAGGAGATTTTAAGTTTGAGGACGTTACCGATAAAGCAGGCGTAGGCGGCAGAGGCGGCTGGGGCCGTGGGGTAGCAGTTGTTGATATAAACAATGATGGTTTAAAGGATATTTATGTATGTAACACACTATTAAACGATTCTGTTAAAAGGGTCAATTTATTGTTTATTAACCAGGGGCCGGATAAGAACGGTGTGCCCATATTTAAAGAACAGGCAAAAGCGTACGGCCTTAATATAACTGTACATTCTACAATGGCATCGTTTTTTGACTATGACAACGATGGCGACCTTGATATGTACCTAACCGTTAACGAGGCACAGTCAACAGATAACACAAGCGCCTTTAGGCCGCTCATAAAAGATGGTAGCAGCCGCAACACAGGCAGGCTTTACCGTAACGATTATAATACCGCTTTAAAACATCCGGTTTACACCAATGTGTCTAAACAGGCCGGGATACTGATTGAAGGCTATGGCCACGCAGCCAGTGTAGTAGATATTAACCGCGATGGCTGGAAAGATATTTATGTTACCAACGATTTTTTACCAAACAACATCCTGTACATTAACAACCACGACGGTACGTTTACCGACCGCACACAGGAGTATTTTAAACATACTGCCACCAGCGCCATGGGGCAGGACGTGCAGGATATTAATAACGATGGCCTGGCCGATGTTTTTGAACTGGACATGGATCCGGAAGATAACTACCGCAAAAAGATGTTTATGCCCGCCACAGCCTATCAGTTATACCAAAACTTTGACTTTTACGGATACCAGTACCAATATAACCATAACACTTTACAGCTAAACCAAGGCCCTCGCTTAGGGCAAAACGACTCTATTGGTGCACCCGCATTTGCCGAGGTTGCTTTTATGAGCGGCGTTGCACAAACCGACTGGAGCTGGGGGCCTATGATAACCGATTTTGATAACGACGGCTTTAGGGATATTGTAGTGACCAACGGCTATCCACGCGACGTTACCGACCATGACTTTATTGCTTTTAGAGACGAATCGTTTGCAATAGCAAGCAAAAGCCAAATTCTGAAACAGATCCCGATTGTTAAAATTGCTAATTATGCATTTCATAATAATGGCAACTTGCAATTTGAAGATGTAAGTAAAGCATGGGGAATGGATCTCCCGTCGTTTTCTAACGGCGCGGCTTACGCCGATCTGGATAACGACGGCACGCTGGATATGATCATTAACAATATTGATGACGAGGCTTTTGTCTACAAAAATAACTCGCGCGAAAACGATAAAGCCAATAACCATTATTTACAGATCCAGTTTAAAGGCGGCGGGCAAAACAAAGACGGGATAGGAGCCTGGGCTGATATTTATTACGACCATGGCAAGCACCAGGTTTATGAGAATACGCCGTTTCGCGGGTATTTGTCAACCATTCAAAATATAGCTCACTTTGGTTTGGGTAAGATAACCAACTTAGATTCGGTAGTTATAAAATGGCAAAACGGCAGGCAGGAAAAACTTACCAATGTAAAAGCCGACCAAACACTAAAGGTTGATATCAACAACGCGAAAACGCCTTACAGCTTTGATGTTGCTAAGATCAATACACAATCGTTGTTTACCGAGGTTACCAAAGCAGTGGGCATTAACTACAAACATAATGATGTTGACTTCGCCGATTTTAACGTACAAAAGCTGATCCCGCATAAATTATCTGAGTATGCACCGGCTATTGCCGTGGGCGATGTTGATGGCAACGGCTTTGATGATATGGTGGTGGGCGGTACTTCAAAATATCCTGCGCAATTATTTTTACAGCAAGTGGGTGGCAAATTTGTTCAACGCAACCTGCTGGTATCGGCGCAAAACCTAACCGATAAGTATAAAGATGAGGGCTTATTGTTATTTGATGCAGATGGCGATGGTGACCTCGACTTGTATGCTGCAAGTGGTGGTTACGAGGATGCCCCGGGCTCAAAATCATATCAGGACAGGATCTACGCTAACGATGGTAAAGGTAATTTTACTTTGCAGGCCGGCGCTTTACCAACTAATTTCACCAGCAAGCTTTGCGTAAAATCGGTTGATTACAACAAGGATGGCGCGCTTGACCTGTTTGTATCCGGCAGGGTAGACCCATGGAACTACCCCAAACCTGTATCGAGCCTTATATTGCGTAACGACAGTAAAAAAGGGCAGATAAAGTTTACAGATGCCACCCCTATAGCTGCAAAATGTTTAAATAAATTAGGTTTGGTGTGCGATGCATCATTCACCGATTATGATAACGATGGATGGCCCGACCTTGTAATTACAGGTGAGTGGATGCCCGTTACCTTTATGAAGAATGATCACGGCGTATTTAAAAACGTTACCGCAAGCACAGGCGTAGCCGATAAATTGGGCTGGTGGAACACTATAGCCGGCGGCGATTTTGACCACGACGGCGATATTGATTACATAGTAGGCAACACGGGCTTAAATACCTTCTACAAAGCTACAGACCAATATCCGGCATACATCACCGCTAAAGATTTTGATAATAACGATAGCTATGACGCCATCCCATCCGTATTCCTGAAAGACAGGGACGGGGTGATGAAGGAATTCCCTGCCCATACGCGCGAGGATATTGTGAAGCAAATTATCAGCATGAGGATAAAGTTTCAAAACTTTAAATCGTACGCGGTTGCCACAATGGATAGTGTAATAACGCCTGAGATGCGTAAAGGCGCTATCCGCTTAAAGGCAAACGAACTGCGGTCGTGCTACATGCGTAACGATGGTCACGGCAAATTTACTACGATCCCGCTGCCGATAGAAGCGCAAATGTCACAACTGGCAGGTATTATTATAGATGACTTTGATGGCGATGGTAACCTTGACATAGCCCTTAGTGGAAACGATTACGGTACCGAAGTTACCACCGGCCGTTACGATGCCTTTAACGGGTTGATTTTGAAAGGGGATGGCAAAGGGGGGTTTAAACCGCAAACCATTATGCAGAGTGGTATTTATATCCCCGGCGATGGTAAGGCACTTGTTAAATTGCGTAGCGCAAAAGGTGGTTACCTGCTTGCTGCCAGCCAGTATAAAGGCGCCTTAAAAGTTTTTGAACTGAAAAAGCCTGTAAAAACCATCAGTCTGTTGCCTTTAGATATGTTTGCCACCATCAAATATAAGAATGGTAAAACCGCCAAACAGGAGTTTTATAATGGAGGATCTTTCTTGTCGCAATCTGGCAGATTTTTTAAACTTGATGCTACAATGCTGTCGGTAACTGTAACCAACAATACGGGCCAGGCCAGAGATATACCCTTAAATTAATTTTATAGCCGAAACATGAAAAAGTATAAGTTTTTAGTTGCAGCCACATTTTGCCTTTTGGCAATAAGCTGCAAGCAAAAGCAAAAAATAGCACTAAAAAGCGATGCAGATGTGCTGCACGAAAACGTTGACCAGCTTACACAAGTAATAATATACGATGTGTTTAGCCCGCCTGTTGCAAGTCGCATTTATGGATATACCAGTTTGGCGCAGTATGAGGCTATGCGTTTTCAAGATCCAAAATATAATTCAATAGCCGGGCAGCTGCACGGTTTTAAAGCCATCCCCCAGCCAAAAAAAGGGGTTAAGTATAATTTTACACTTGCAGCTACCAAGGCGTTTTTTACCGTAGCGCATAAAGTAACATTCTCTGTAGATACGCTTAAAAAGTATGAGGATAAGGTATTTGCCATGTACGCAAGCAACCTTGATGACAGTACCTTTGCCCGCTCTGTGGCCTTTGGCGAGAGTGTTGGTAAAGCGGTATTAACCCGTGCCAAGGCAGATAATTATGCTAAAACACGTGGTAAGCCAAGATTTTTGGGTAGCAATGATAATGGTAAATGGCATGCAACCGCGCCCGATTATTTAGATGGTGTGGAGTTTTGCTGGGGCACTATGGAAACCTTTGTGGTAAAATCATCATCGGATTTTACGTTGCCGCCACCACCGCCGTTTAGCGAGGAAAAAAACAGCGAGTACTTTAAACAAAACCTTGCCGTATATGACAAAAGCAAAAGCCTTACAAAAGAAGAGATCACTATTGCTAAATTTTGGGATGATAACCCTTTTGTGATACAACATAACGGGCATATGATGTTCGTAAACAAAAAGATAACACCCGGCGGGCACTGGATAGGTATTACTGCTATTGCCTGTAAAAAAACTAAGGCTGATGCGGTTAAAACAGCACAGGCTTATGCCTTAACATCAATTGCTTTGTATGATGCCTTTATTTGCGGCTGGCAGGTTAAATACACTACCCAATATATAAGGCCGGTTACGGTGATAAATGATAAGATAGACCACACCTGGCTGCCATTGCTGCAAACCCCGCCATTCCCCGAATACCCAAGCGGGCACAGCGATATTAGCGGCGCATCGGCAGTGATATTAACACATTTGTTTGGCGATAACTTTTCTTACCAGGACACCAGCGACCTGCGTTACATTGGTATGCAGCGCCATTTCGATTCGTTTTTGAAAGCGGCCGACGAAACATCTATTAGTCGTTTTTATGGCGGTATCCACTACAAAAACAGTGTAGACCAGGGCGCGGTTCAGGGCCGACAGATAGGCGAATACATTTGGAATAATTTAAAGTTACAGAATTAAGAAAGCGGCATCAGCAATATATCCATGAAACTAAAGCAGACCTTCGTATTTACTTCTCTTATATTATCAGGGGTTGCATTACTATCATTAAGCACAGTGCTTGAAGGGTGTAAAAGCAAAACGGGCGGCACATACAAGCTTACGGGCAATGTAGTTGCCGATGGCGAACACCTTGTGAAAATACACTGTACCAAATGCCACGAACTTGTACCCGCTAATGCGCTTACAAAAGACGTATGGCGTGTACATTCGTTGCCATCTATGGCGCATTACTTTGGGATAGGCACCTACGGGCAGTCGTTTTACAAAGAAACTGGTAAAGAAACCAAAGATACCACCCTTATAACCATTGTAGAGTGGCAGGCCATGGTAGATTATTATCAGAAAATAGCCCCGGATACCCTAACACCCGCTAAACGCCCAAGCCCGTTATTAAATGATTGGGCGGGTTTTACGCTTAAAAAATCTGCAGCCAATAATGATATTGCCTTTACAACTATGGTTGCTCCAAACCCAACCACCGGTAATATTTACACCAGTGATGTAGTTGCTAACACCCTTACCGAGTGGGATAGCAACCTGAAGGTAAAAGCCGTTACCAGCGTACCATCGGCAGCGGTACATGCCAATTTTACAAAAGACGCAACCGGTGCGGATATGGCCATACTATCGTGCATTGGCCGGATAGACCCCGTTGATTTTGCAAGCGGTAAAATTTACAGCGCGAAACTAAATGATAACCTAAACGCGCAGGAAGTTGCTATCGATATGCCAAGACCGGTGCAAACCCTAAGTGTAGATCTTGACAAAGACGGTAAGAACGAATTGGTTGTTTTAGGCCAGGGTTTTACCAAGGGTGGCGTTTTCCTGGTGAAGTTAGGCGCTAATGGTAAGGCCGAAAAGCAATTCACCATAACCGACAGGCCCGGCGCTGTACAGGCCGTTGCCCAGGATTTTAACAAAGACGGATACCCCGATCTGATGGTGCTGTTTGGCAGTGGCAATGAAGGCCTGTCGTTATTTTTGAATGATAAAAAGGGCGGTTTTACAAGCAGGGAGTTGTTGCGTTTCCCATCGGTGTATGGTTCAACAAGCTTTCAACTGGCAGATGTTGACCATGATGGCAACCCTGATCTGGTATACACCTGTGGGTACAACTTCCGCGATTCGCGGATCTTAAAGCCTTACCATGGGCTGTACATCTATAAAAATACCGGTGACTATAACTTTAAACAAACCTGGTTTTACCCTATAAATGGTGCCACGAAAGCCATAGCTGCCGATTTTGACAAGGACGGCGATCTGGATATTGCTACCATAGCCTTTTTTGCTGATATGAAGAGTAACCCTGCCGAGGAGTTTATTTACTTTGAGCAAAGCAAACCTATGGAGTTTAAAGCCCACGCCATACCCGTTAGCCAATACGGCCGATGGATGAACATGGACGTTAGTGACCTGAATAAGGATGGCAAGCCCGATATTATACTGGGGAATTATGCAAGCGGCTTTTTATTCCAGCCAAACTTTGCACCCAATTGGGACGAGCACCAGCCGTTTATTGTATTGCAGAACGATATAAAGAAGTAACCTTAAGAAGTAGATATAGATGATGCTTATGCTACCCAACAGGGTAGGGTAAGCATCATTTTTTTTTTAGGTAGGCCGCTATTTTAGTAATGTTATCCGGGTAGATGCCAATATGATGGGTATGTATCATTACGGATTGATTATCGTTTATGATAGCCTTAGACGGCAATGCCGGCATATGGCAGGAGATACATTTGGCCTGTAATGTCGTAGCATCAAGCTTGCCTGTTAACTTACAAAGGTTATGATCTGCTGCCTTGTGGCAGGTTTGGCAGCGTTGGGCAAAAAGGGTCATATTACCACGCTCGTTTTGATGCGTATTGTGGCAGGTATTACAATCCATTTTACTGCTGATGTAACACTTGCTTGTTTTAAGCATATCCAGCTGGTCGCCGTGTACATCAAGGTGGGCAAGGTCTAAAGGCCCGGCAGATGGTGCGTGCCTTTTAAAGTCGGTTAGTTTATCACCCGGTTTAAAATCAAATATCGACCCTGTGTTTTGTGTTTGGGTGCCCGAGTGGCAGGTACCGCATAGGTCAACCTTTTGCTCGCGGGTAAGTTCGCTTATGCGGGTAATGTACTTAGCAGTTTTAACTGTAGGGTTTGCTGTTTGGAAATCTACATGCTGTTTAGCCCCGCCATGGCAGCGTTCGCAATCGATACTCATAATGATAGAGTTTTTATCAAACCCGATGGCATCGCCTGCAAAACTTGGTGCTTTCCCCGGCTCCGTTTTTGCAAACGAGGCGTGGCATTCCATACAACGGATGTTGATCATCCTGTCGAAACTGGCCATAGTGGTATCGTAACCGGGGCTCACAATCCAATGGTCTTTGGAATTATCGAACGATACCGGCAGTTGAAAAAGCTCGTTCTCTTTCCAGTACAAATAGCTTTCGCCTTTAACGCCACCCATCGCAATAGCAATTCGCGCTATTTCCACCTTTTCGCCGTTAACGTAATTGGTCTGGAACAGGCCGCTATCGGTTTTGGTCATTAACAGCTTAGTATGATCGTTATAAGTTACGCTATTTTGCCCTGCCGAAAAGCTGCCGTGGATGCTGTTTACCGATGCCCACGACGATGCAATACTATGCGCCATGTGCGGGTATGTATTGGCGATGTTACTATGACAACTTACGCATGTTTTAGCCCCGACATAAGCATCGCCCCGCGGGTCTTCAGCAATTTCTTTTTTGGTATTTAAGCACTGCGTTAATATCATTACCAGCGGGAATAGAAATACGGGTAACAGCAGTAACTTTTTATTAGACATCGAGCTTATTGATTTATCAGCGGCAATAGCAGGCGAGGAGTGCTGCTATTACACTTCTAAAATAGCGTTTTTATTGCAAAGGGCAAGGTTTTAGCAGGAATTGTGTTTGAGTAATGTTGTGATAGATTATAATGAATTTTTTAAAAAAACCCCGAAAAATAAATTTATATAGTTGATTAAAAACTATTTGAATATAATGATAGTACTATGTATTGCATGATACCATGTAATGTTTATATTTGCTTATTCAATTAAAATAACATGAACCGAATAAATAAAACGGTAGCAAACATAGCCATGGCGCTTTTTATGCTTGCAGCAGGTACAGCTTGTGATTTTGATAAGGCCACCACCATCGTTAATAAGACCGATAATCTTTATCAAAGGATAAAATATTCTGGCAAGGTGGTTTTTGCTGAAGATGGAAAAGATATCGACCGTATATCTGACCATGGCTATCTGGAGTTTGAACAAAACAACCGCAGGTTTAAAGCACAAGATAACGGCCACGTGAAAATAGCCTACGAGTTTGACGGCGAAAGCGCAATTACAGAATTAGACCTTCACCAAAAAGAATTTGTAGCCGAGGCCGTAACGGAGATTATTAAAGCGCGGGGCAAATTGCGCAAATAAATTACGGTGCCGCAATAATTTGCAGGGTGTGCTCCATTTGTTTTGTCCCGCCCTGCCATCCCAAGTGGCCCGGGATAACGTATTGTGCTTTGCTGTATAAACGTGCAACGTTATTTACTGCTGTAGGCCAGTTTTTAAGATCGGCATCACCTATAAAGCCCTTTGTATCTGCATCCAGGCTTTTTAAAAGGCATCCGCCCAACAGTGTTTTGTATTGGGGTAACCAAACCACAATATTATCTTTGGTGTGGCCGGCGCCTGGGAAGTAGGTTTGTAATATTAAACCCCCAACGTTAAACGTGGTATCGCGCGTAAAGGTGTATTGCGGCAGGCTGTTTTTTTCCTTTTTTGCAAGGGCAAATGTTTGTTGGCTGCTGTAGGTTTTAGCGCCGTGTTTAATCAGCACATCCATGCCACCAATTTTATCGTCGTGGAAATGAGTGGCTACGCAAAAGATGATCTTTTTATTGAAACGACGCCTAACACTGTCTAATAATTGCTGAGTTTGCTCGTTACCCCAGGGAGTATCAACCAACACTATACCGTTGGCCGTAACTGCAAACAGGCTATTAGCCGGGTAAGCCGGGGAATTTTGATCGGGGTACCCGTAAGACGTGCATACATGCAGATTTTTGGTAAGATGTGTTATGCTGATCTTTAACGCAGGCTTTTGTGCGACTGCTACAGCTGAAAATAACAGACAAATAAGCAAGGTTCTTATTTTCATTCTATAATTCCTCCAACATATCCAACGTCATTTTATCCAATCCGCTAACAACGATTTGCGCCTTGGTAAGGGTATCTGCCGAGCCGATACCTACGGTTTTCATGCCGCCGTTTATGGCAGCTTCTATCCCGGCAACGGCATCTTCAAATACTACGCATTCGGATGGAGCAACACCTACGGCCCCGGCACCTTTCAGGAATACTTCAGGGTCGGGTTTGGGGATGCTAACGCTATTGCCATCTACAATGGCATCAAAAAGTTGAGTTAATTGCAACTTATTTAAGATGGCGGGCGTGTTTTTACTGGCCGATCCTATCGCAGTTTTTAACCCGGCATCGCGGCAGGTTTGTACAAATTCGCGGGCACCGGGCAGGATCTCGGCAGGCGTCATCTTGCCGATCATCTCGGTGTACCAGGTATTTTTCTGTGTAGCCAAAGCTTCTTTTTCTGCTTCGGTTTTGTTGGTAATGTTGCCCCAACCTAAGATAAGGTTAAGCGACGCCATACGGCTTACACCTTTAAGCTGCTCGTTTTGTTGTTCGGTAAAATCGAAACCCATTTCATTAGCAAGGCGTTTCCAGGCTTCGTAATGATACACAGCGGTATCAACAATAACACCGTCGAGGTCAAAAATGCAGGCTTTGATATTCATAAGGGTAAAGGTATAAGTTGCCTTGTTAATAATCATTATAAATAAATTTCTAACATTATTTGGATTAATTATAAATAATGGCGTCTTTTGTATGGTCTGATGATTACAACTCTTACAACTCCGCAAACAAATACCTGGATAGATGTATTTAGCACCGTAAAAGGCGCTGTATATCAAAGCGATGAAGATCGTTGCTGGTATGTCGATTTTGCCGATAAGGTTGCTAAATTTGATTACCGTTGTTTACTTAAACTAAAAAAAGCAGTTTACAACGTCAATATCGAAGCGAAACTGTTAGACGCTAAAGACCCCGACGTAGAAATTATCTTTATCTGCGCCTGCGATCATACTTACATCCTTACCCTTTTACAGATCATCGCCCTTAAAGAGCTGCTTGAAGGCACGTTTGTAATGCTGCAATTGAACAGCATTTTACAAGATCGCCTGTATCGTATTGCAGTTTAGTAATTTAGACTGAATTCATATTGCCATTATATTCTTTACACTGTGTATTATAGCTATATTATTGTATAATTATTTAAGTCGGCACGCTTGTTGTTTTGCTTAAATAGTTCTAAAATAATAACACCATGAAAGATCTTATCCGTATAAGAAGCCTGATCTCTGCCGATGTAGAATCACTTTTAAACCAACAAGTTAAAAAAGAAGCAACTTCCTCATCCATATATTTAGCCATGGCATCATGGTGTAACCGTAACGGTTTCGATTACTCGTCCGATTACTTTTTTAAACAGGCCGAAGAGGAAAGACAACACCAGCTTAAATTTTACAAATATATCCTGGATATGGGCGGTAACGCGATTTCACCCGAAGTAACCGGTATCAAACAGGAGTACAACTCGTTCCGCGAGGTTTTTGAAGATGCGCTTGACCAGGAAGTCAGTGTAACCCAATCTATCAAAAATATATACGCACGTTGCTTAAGCGAGCAGGATTATGTAACCAACGAATTTTTGAACTGGTTCCTGAAAGAGCAGCGCGAAGAAGAATACAAAGCCCGCCGTGCGCTCGAACTATTTGAGGTTATTGGCGAAGACGGCACGGGTAACTGGGAAATTGATAAGCACGTTGGTAAAATAAAATACGACAGCGAAGCTTAATCCTTATCAAGCAACAGCTTTAAAACATCCTTCTCCGAGTATTCTTTTAACCAAACGTTACCCGGAGAGAACGTACAGACCGGTGCCCAATCGCACCGGTCTGTGCATTCAATACGTATCACTTCTATATCTCCTTTGCCGTGCTTGGCAAACTTTTCTGCAGTTTTATACATGGCTTTGCCACCACGTTTAGCACACTTGCTCCCTGTACATACAAACAGCACCTTATCCGGTACAGTAAATTTCCCCATCTATTTTTTTTGAAATTATTTAATACAAATATCAAATTTATTTTTTGATAGCTATATTACAGGCATCAACAAGTAAAACCAATAATTGTATGAACGCTATCGAACTTATTTCCATCCCCGTTACCGATCAACAGGTGGCCAAAGAGTTTTATATTAAATTCGGCTTCACGCTAATGATGGAAAACCCATTTCAGGGCGAATCCAAATGGATCCAGTTGGGGCTGCCGGGCGGCGGCACATCCATTACACTGGTAAACTGGTTCCCTAACCTTACGCCGGGTTGCATCCAGGGCTTCGTCATCAAATGCGACGACCTCGACGCTACCATTTCCGAACTTGCGGCTAAAGGAATTACCGTTGGCAATGCCGATAAAACCCCCTGGGGCAGGTTTGCCACTGTTAAAGACCCCGACGGAAATAGTTGGAGCTTGCATAATAAATAGGCCGTATTGTAATTGAAAAGTTACATAAAGCTTGTTAACTCATAAGCCCACTTATGATAAATTTGGATATGCGCCGCTACCTGCTGTTGTTAACCTTTTTTATCTCTTGCTCCTTATCGGCACAAACTACGATAACCGGTAAAGTAGCCAGCCTTGCCGATAAAAAGCCTATTGGCGATGCCAGTGTTTTCCTGAGTAACACGCGAGTAGGCGCTAAAACAGAAAGTAACGGTATTTATAATATGTATTCTGTTAAGGATGGGCAGTACGAGCTTGTAGTGTCGTGCATTGGCTTCGAGCCTTATCACTTACCGGTATCGGTAAAAGGGAAAGATATCGCCTTGCCCAATATTGAATTAATGCCCAGGATGAGTTTAATGCGAGAGGTAAACATCAGGGCAAAAAGAGGGATGAAAGGCAACAAACGTGATTATAAGCGGGACCGCTATATCCGCATTTTTACTGAACAGTTTTTAGGCCGCACAAAAAACGCCGATAATTGTAAGTTGCTAAACTCCAATCTGCTGGAGTTTGAGTATGATGATAATATCGACAAACTAAATGCTACCTCGTCAGATTTTTTGATAGTAGAGAATAAGTCGTTAGGGTATCGTATTAAATATCTGTTAAGGACGTTCGTTTACAATCCAAGGGTTGCTGTGGCGGCATACACAGGCTGGTCGGTGTTTGAACCTTTGGCTGGCAACGCGGTGCAGCAACTTTCCTGGGCAAATAAACGGGCAGATGCCTACAAAGGCTCCGAAATGCATTTTTTACGTTCGTGCATTGCAGATGCAGTGATATTCGACGAGTTTTTTGTACGCAAGTTGTACCGTAAACCCAACCCGCTGCGTTTGCCCGATAGTGTGATCTATGATAAAATAAAGTATTTGAGTTCGCATCCAACAGAATTTGGTATTAAAGATTCTACAAAATATTGGAGCGCCCAATATAAAATCCCGGCATATCAGGAAACCGCAAGTAAAGACCCGATCAAACTTAAAGAATTTGTAAAGCTTACCGATGGAAAAGGCATTTATGCCATAGGCAACGTTAAACCTTTGATGATAAATTTCCGTCAAAAAGAGAGCAATTCTAACTACCGCACGTCGTACTTTATTTTTAAGGAGCCTTATACCTATTTTGATAGTAACGGTGTGATATTTACGCCAGACAATTTTATTATCGAAGGTTATTGGGCAACCTTACGTGTAGCCGACCTGTTGCCGGTAGATTATGAATTGCCAAATTTATAGCCATGTACAAATACCTTATCCTTTTATTATTTTTTGCCCCCATCGCCTTATCCGCCCAGGTTACCATAAGTGGTAAAGTAACCAGCCTGGTCAATAAAAAAGGTGTGGCTGATGCTACCGTGTTTTTGAGTAATACACGGGCCGGTACCAAAACAGATAACGACGGAAGTTTTAGCCTTTATGGTGTAAAGGATGGTAAATACGATATGGTAGTATCTTGCATAGGGTACGAAAAGTATTACAAGCAAATAACGGTAAAGTATAACGATATCAAATTATCGGATATTGAACTGATTCCCCGTGTAAATCAATTGCATGAGGTAAACATTCGCCCGGCAAAAAAAATAAAACGTGATTACAAACGCGAAAACCAGGTCCGGACATTTACAGACGAATTTTTGGGCCGCACGGCGAACGCAAGCCAGTGTAAAATATTAAATAGCGAAGTGCTCATTTTTGAGGATGACGAGAAAACTTTTAAATTTACAGCCACTACAAACGACTTTTTAATCATCGAAAATAAGGCACTTGGGTACCGCATTAAATACCTGGTGAAGAGCTTTTTGATAGATCGGCTTAACGGCATTATATCCTATACGGGATCGTCGGTATTTGAGGCCTTGCCGGGAAATGAGATCGAACAAGCTGTTTGGCAAAAGAACAGAACTGCCGCTTATAAAGGCTCTACAATGCACTTTTTGCGTTCGTGCATAGCCGACGCTACATCAGGGAATAATTTTTACGCCTTCGGGTTAAACCGCAGGCCTACGGGTGGCAGGCTATCTGACAGCGTTATCAATGCTAAAATAAGGGAGCTTACCACTACAGGTGCTGCGTCGCAAGGCACTAATTCTTTGGCATATTATAAAAAAGAATTGAGCAAGCCGCAGTATGAACAATGGGCGGATGAGAAGCCACTGGTTACCGCCGAGTACACCAAATTAACCGATGAAAAGGGGATTTATGCATTAGAGTATGGAAAAATATTAATGGTAAATTACAAGCACAGGCAAAATGGATCAAACAGCCGTACATCGTATATCGCATTTATAGAACCCGATATTTATTTTGACAGCAACGGCGTGATCTTCACCCCCAAAAGTGCTATGATATCGGGCTACTGGGCAACCCTCCGCGTAGGCGATCTGCTACCGGTAGATTACGAGCCGGGCAAATAAAGTACTTGCAAAAAATATTATGTATAAATACCTGATCGTTTTTTTATTTTTTGTACCGGTTAGCCTTTTTGCACAAGTGAATATCACCGGTAATGTTCTTATCGAGGGAACCAAAAAACCTATCCCTGATGCTACAGTGTTTTTAAGCCAAAGCCGTTCGGGCACAAAAACAAATAGTGATGGCACATTTAAGCTTTACCAGGTAAAGGATGGGGAGTACGATGTTGTGGTATCCTGTATTGGATATGAGCCTTACTTTGGGCATGTATCCGTTAAGTACAGCGATGTTAAAATACCAGATGTTAAGTTAGCCCTTCGCACAAATCAGTTGGCGGAAGTTAAGATCCGCCCCTCGAAAAAGATAAAACGCGATTATAAACGTGAGAATCAGGTAAGAATGTTTACCGACGAGTTTTTGGGCCACACCTCAAACGCCAGCGATTGCAAAATATTAAACACAAACCTGCTCATATTTGATTTTGACGAACAAACCCGCAAACTCACCGCTCATACCAACGATTTTTTAATAATCGAAAATAAGGCACTGGGTTACCGCATCAAGTATCTTGTAAAGACATTTTTGATAGATCAACTAAATGGCATCATATCCTACACCGGTTCATCAGTATTTGAGGAGCTGACAGGAAATGAAGATCAGCAAGCATCGTGGCACCGAAACAGGGAGAGGGTATATAAAACATCTTCTATGCGATTTTTACGTGCCTGTATAGCCGACAATCTCGAAAATAACGATTTTTATGTATTTAAGCTGATTAGGACCCCTACCTCACGCAAGCCCGATAGCCTAATCAATTTAAGGATAAGGCAGCTCGAAAATCTCCGAACCGACTCTTTAAGATACTACCGTAACGAATTGGTGATGCCAAAATTTGAACAAAACACAAGTGGCAAAATACTAAAAACTGAGGAGTTTGTAAAGGTAACAGGCGAAAGGGGGGTGTTTGATCTGAATTTTGAAGGTGGAACACCCTTGGTTGTATTTTACAAAAAGAAAAGCGGTATTTCTGACAAATACACATCTTACATCACTTTTGTAGATCCTCATGTTTACTTTGATAGCAACGGAGTAGTCTTTACACCTAAAAACACCACTATTGAGGGCTACTGGGCAACCCTCCGCGTAGGCGACCTGCTCCCGGTAGATTACGAGCCGGGCAAATAGCTATTCTTACTATCTTCGCCCCATGTTAAAAAGATCGTTCGTTTTTTGCCTGTTTGTTTTTGCGCTTGCTTTAGGGTGTAATAAAAACGAGACGCTTTACAAGGTAGTAGGGGTGAAGGATGGCGATACAGTAGTGCTGCTCTCGTCCGATAACCAAAGCATCACCGTAAGGCTTGCCGAGATAGATTGCCCCGAAAAAAGCCAGGCGTTTGGGCAGGCTGCAAAGCAATTTACATCTAATCTTTGCTTCGGCAAAAAGGTAAAATTGATAGGCAATCAAAAAGACCGGTACGGCCGCACCGTTGCACAGATAGAACTGGAGAGCGGCATAAACGTAAACCACGAAATTGTAAAGCAGGGTTACGCCTGGCAATACCGTGCCTACTCAAAAAGTATGGAGCTTGCGATGTTAGAGCAGCACGCCCGCGAAGGCCACCTTGGCCTGTGGCAGGATGCTAACCCAACCCCGCCATGGAATTTTAGGACAGAAGCCAAAGTTCAAAGTGCGGAAAAGAAACTAACCAAAGCTAAAAGGCCATACAAAAAACGAAAAACACGTAAAAAGCGCGATACGGTAGAATTTTAGATTTTATAACTTTCAAAAGTTGTAAAATCTTTAACTGCTATTTATGTAACTTGCCTTAGATATTTATGCGGCACCAATTAGTTGGGCATCGTTTCAGATAATCAATATCCCGATAGCTATCGGGACACTAAATCACTAATTGTCTACATGAAAGTATTTAAGGCCATCCTTTCCGTCATATTTACAATAGCGCTTATCTGGGCGCTGCAAACCAAATTTGGGGACATCCCGCCGCTTGGCGAGTTCCTGAATCCATCCACAGGTTTTTGGCAAAACGCCGAAAGCAAGAACATTATCCCCACAGAAAACCTGAAACTAAAAGGCTTGCAAGGCAAGGTTACCGTTAAGTTTGACGAGAACATGGTACCCCATATTTTCGCGGAGAACGACCACGACCTGTACTACGTCCAAGGTTATTTAACCGCCAAAGCCCGCCTTTGGGAAATGGATATCCAAACCCGCAGCGCGGCCGGCAGACTATCGGAAATTGTTGGTCCCAAGGCTTTGGATATAGACCGTTACCACCGCCGCATGGGCATGACCTACGGCGCCGAACACACATTGCAAGGCATCATGAAAGACCCTGTAATGAGCAAGGTGATCAATGCCTATAGCGATGGGGTTAACGCATACATCAAGCAACTTAAGCCCGGTGGTTACCCTATTGAATTTAAATTGCTTGCCTATGCGCCCGAGGAGTGGAAGCCCATCAATTCGGCATATCTGTTAAAGTTAATGAGCGAAACACTGGCCGGCGGCTCAAACGAACTGGCCATGACCAACGTGCTGGATAAATATGGCGCGAAGGTAACCAAAGATCTGTTTCCCGATTACCCGATGCACGAAGACCCCATCATCCCTGCAGGCACAAAATGGGATTTTAAACCCTTGCCCATCCCGCAGCCACCTGCCGCTTTTAAAGCGCAGATGCTGGCAAGCATGCGCGATAAGGAAAAGATAGAAGGTATTGGCAGTAACAACTGGGCGGTAAGCGGCTCCAAAACGGCGTCGGGATACCCCATATTAGCAAACGACCCCCACCTGAATTTAACGCTGCCATCTATTTGGTACCAAATGCAAATGACCGCCCCCGGCGTAAACGTGTACGGCGTTACCCTGCCCGGTGCGCCTTGTGTGGTAATAGGCTATAACCAAAAAGTAAGCTGGGGCGTAACTAATGTAGATGCCGATATTTTAGACTGGTACCAGGTTAAATTTAAAGATGCCAGCCGCACCCAATATTGGTACAATAACAAATGGAATAAGGTAGACCGTAAGATAGAAACGATAAAGATTCGCGGAGAAAAGCCATTGATTGATACCGTTTTGTACACACACCACGGCCCTGTTGTTTATGACAATGCCGATATGGCTAAAAAAGGGCGCGGTAATGTGCCCGTAGGTAACGCCCTGCGCTGGATAGCGCATGACGAGAGCGACGAGTTCAAGACATTTTACTTATTAAACCGCGCTAAGAATTACTCCGACTATCGCGAAGCATTAAAATACTACACCGCCCCTGCGCAGAATTTTATTTTCGCATCCGCAGATAACGATATTGCCATTACGCCCAACGGTAAACTGCCGCTGAAGTATAAAGACCAGGGTAAATTTATTATGGATGGCGGCGACCCTGCTAACGACTGGCACGGCTGGATCCCGTCAGAGCAGAACCCAACGGTTAAGAACCCGCAGCGTGGTTTTGTAAGCTCGGCAAATCAATCGTCTACAGATCAAACTTATCCTTATTACATCAACTGGAAATTCGAAGGTTACGAACGCGGTAAACGCATTAACGACCGCCTTGGTGCTATGACAAAGGCTACCGCCGATAGCATGCGCGTTTTACAAACCGACGATTATAGCATCCGCGCGCAGGATATACTGCCAACCATGCTTAAATATCTGGATGCATCTAAACTGGATGACAACCAACTGGCCGCTTTAGATACTTTAAAAAAGTGGGATAAGTTTTGCGGAGCAAAATCGGTAGGGGCAAGCATATTTGGCAAGTGGTGGGTTAGGTTTTATACTTTTACCTGGCGCGATAGTTTCGAGGAGAAAGATAAATTATTGTACTTCCCAACCATGGATAGGACAGAGGCCCTGTTGATAAAAGAGCCAAACTCCAAATGGTTCGATAATGTCACAACCCCCGTAACCGAAACAGCAAGCGATGTGTTGATGGGCTCGTTTACTGCGGCTGTAAACGAATTGGTTAAGGAGCATGGCAATATGGGCAAAGCATGGCAATGGGGGCACGTAAAACCATTTGAGGTGAAGCACCTGGGTAATGTTCCGGGCCTGGGCTCGGGTAATTTTGTAAGCGGCGGCACAGGCTCAACTGTAAACGCGCTTATAGATGGGCACGGCCCGTCGTGGCGGATGGTAGTGCAGCTTGGTCCGCAGGTAAAGGGGTACGGCATAATCCCCGGCGGGCAATCTGGCAACCCCGGCAGTTTTTATTATGACGATATGCTAAAAACCTGGCAAGATGGTCAGCTGAAAGAACTGCTGTTCCTGCAATCGGCCACCCAAAATTCTAACAGAATAAAACGAACGTTAACCTTAAGCAAATAAGTATGTTATTCCCCGTAATATTATTACTCACGTTTATTTGCGGTTACCTGTTCCCCTGGTGGGTAAGCTGCATTATGGCGTTTGGCGCAGCCATCATTTTCGGTAAAAGATCAAGCTGGGCGTTTTGGTGCGGCTTCTGCGGTATTTCGCTGGCATGGGTAGCACTTGCCTTGCTAAAAAGTTTCCCTAACGAGCATATCCTGGCAACCCGCGTAGCCCATGTTTTCCATTTACCAAACTGGGGTTTGCTTCTGGTAGTAACCGCGCTCATCGGTGGCCTGGCAGGGGGGATGTCGGCATTGTCGGGGTGGTTGGTGAGGAGAGTTTTTGAGAAGGGGTGAGTATGGTAGAAAACAACAAAGAGACTTTTAACAGATTTAACCTATTATCTAATGCTTATAATTGAACCAGTAACTGATATAAGCTTTCCTTTCCACTGGGTTGATTTAAATTGTTACCCGGATAGTGATGCAAAAAGGGTAGAAATTTATTTGCCCGACGGCGAAGAACCAATAACCGGGATGGCCGATATGTTTGCAGAATTATTTTCGCCGATAGAAGAAGCAATATTTGTTTACAGCAAGGGATGGTGGGATTTTTGCCTCGATACATGGAATATTCATACAGACGTATACAGTTATGAGTTAGAAGATAAATCGATGCAAACGCAGCAATACCTCTCAATGCTTAACGATTCCAAAGTCCCCATCGGTTACAGCGGAGTTTGTAAGATGCTTAACTGCAAAATTTTTTTAGCGAAGATTTTGCCTTGTATAACAGATCATATTGCACCTTATAGCCCCATCTTTTTCTCCTCCAAATATCAACTGTTTTTTTATTTCCATCACACAGGCAGCATTGGGTTATATTACCGTGAAGAAGAACAGGTATTTCAAATACTTGAAAGGGCAAAACTTAGATATGTTGGGTAGCCCGTTCACTGGACGCAGTTTATAACTTATTCCCAAAATGTTGGGTTTTTCAACTTAAACAAAAAAGCCCAAACCATTATCTGGTCGGGGCTTTCAATTAAATATTATCGTCTAATTACAAAGCGCTTAAAGTAGCTTTCAAGTTTGTAACCGCAGGCGTTTTATCTGCTGCCCTTGCAAAGATATCTGCAGATGCGGTTGCTTCGCCGTAGTAAGCTTCGTTAGCGCTTTTGTTGATAGCCAGGTTTGATCCGTTTATGCTAATCCCTGCAAATAAACCTTTGCTGCGCGAGTAAGAGTAAACTTCGGCCTGTAATTTATAGTCTGTGCTGGCGGTACTGCTGCGGCCAACCGGCCCCGCTGCTGCCGATACATCGCCGCCAATAGTAAAGTCGCCGCTTTCAACCTTGGCTAAAACGCCCTTGTTGCGGAACACCAATACCATATCAACCGATTGTACACCTATCTGGAAACCGATGCTGCCACCGGTAAGAGTAATAAATACCGGGTCGCTCCATTTACCGTCAGCCAATTTAACCATGGCAACGCCTTGTCCGCGTTTGCCGCCAATACCAAAGCCCGCATTGATTAATTTGGGGATGATAACAATGCCCTCGTATTCCTCAATCAGTTCATGCGGGATACTTTCCTTCATCTTACTGAATTCTTTAATAACCTTAGTAGCATCGTTGATTTTCGCTATGCCTTTATCGTCGGCAGGTTTGGCAGATGCCAGTATAAAAAACGCGCTCAGTAAAAGCGGTAATGTTAAAAATTTTAATGTTTTCATTGTCGTGTCTGTTATAGATTTATGTTTCTATAACTCCAATCCGGAATATTTGTTGCAGTATTTCTTACAAAGCCTATTATACACGCTCAATTTTACATATATAACAGCATGCCCTCGAATTGCGGGCGTGCAAATATTCTACATCCGGTCGCTGTTCAAATATTTCGGCTATTAGTTCGTCTACATCTTTGTTACCTACGGGCTCAGTCAGCACCATCATTTGATCCTTGCTGTAGCCGATGAGTGTTAGAGGAAAACTTATAATGTCGGCTTTGATCTCGGGCGGGAAGCGGTAAATGTCACTATACTCCTCTACATCTTTTTTCTGGATAAACACCGGCCCGGGCTGGTTGTAGGCATTTTCAAGTTCGAACGGAGAATGTTTGAAAAGTAGCCGGGTATCAACACCTTTTTCAAATGGTTTTAATGAAACGCGACACGGGCCACGCCCGGTTGCCGGTTGCGCTATCACAGGGTTATTAAAAGCGTCAACCATGGTTTGCCTGATTTTTCGGGCCAAAGACGCATGCAGCGGTACAATTTTAAATATGTTCATCATGTTTTTTATTTAAATCAAAAGTGCAGCTACCCAAACTCAGGGAAAACCCGATACTTGCGCAATTATTTACATTCGTCTGCAAAATGCCAGTCCGCACATGTGCATAATCGCGCTATCTTTGTCCTCAACATGACAAAGCCCGGTAAACAGCAGGTATTCGCAATAAACAATGAGGATCGTTTTAACCAATTTGCTTTACAGATATTCCAATATCAGGCGGCGAATTGTGGCGTTTACAAGGCGTTTATTGGTGGTTTAAAGCTAAATCCGGCTACAATAAAGTCGGTTGAAGATATCCCGTTTTTGCCCGTTGAGTTTTTTAAAGCGCATAATATAGTTACTTCTACCGAGCCCGACGAGGTGGTTTTTACAAGTTCGGGCACCACGGGGATGATTACCAGCAGCCACCACGTAACGGATGTAAGCTGGTATGAACAGAGTTTTCGCCGGGCATTTCAATTGTTTTATGGCGACATAAAGGATTATACCGTGCTTGCCCTGTTACCCGCCTACCTGGAGCGCGAAGGTTCGTCTCTTATTTATATGGCGCAAGATCTGATCACGCAATCTGCAAATGCCAATAGCGGTTTTTACCTGTATAACCACGCAGAACTTTATGCCAAGCTTCAACAACAAAAAGAAGTGGGTAAACCCACTTTGCTTATCGGTGTAACGTTCGCTTTGTTAGATTTTGTTGATACATATAAAATAGACTTTCCCGAACTGATCGTAATGGAAACCGGCGGAATGAAGGGCCGCCGTAAAGAGATGATCCGCGATGAACTGCACAGCAAGCTTTGCGCAGGTTTCGGTGTAAACGCTATCCACTCAGAATACGGCATGACAGAACTTTTATCGCAAGCCTATTCAAAAGGAGAGGGGATCTTTAACTGCCCGCCCTGGATGCGCATCATCACGCGCGATACCAATGATCCGCTTACTTTGATAGGTGGAGGTAAAACAGGCGGCGTAAACATCATCGACCTGGCTAACATCAACTCCTGCTCTTTCATTGCCACGCAAGATCTGGGTAAGGTTTATGACGATGGCTCATTTGAAGTATTGGGGCGTTTTGATAATTCGGATATCCGCGGCTGTAATTTGCTGGTTGGGTAAGGCCTTTAATAAATACTTTACAGAACCTTCTCGTTTGGAGAGGGCATGGTGAGGCTACTCGATAAATATTATTAATTTTGCCCCAATTAAGAGCATTAATATCATGATAGATAAATTCTTACGCGACGAACAAGACCCTAAAACCGTTGAAAAAGTGTACAGCCGTTTGGTTGATCTGCTTACCACCGGCGAAGAAATTATATATATAGCTGTACAAAAAAAGCCGATAGTTAACCTATTCCCGGATTGTATAGCCATCACCAACAAACGCCTTTTATTTTTCACCCCGGCAAACCTTGGCCTGTCCATCAAGTTTGTGGATTTTGTGTGGAAGGATATTGTTGACGTTTTTACCAAAGAGGAGATTATTGGTGCGGTATTTAGTGCCAAAACCACCATCGGTACCGAAATGGGTGTAGATTACCTGCCCAAAGTACAAGCCCGCAAACTATACCAATACGCCCAGGAACGTAAAGAAGCCGAACGTGAAGCCCGCCGCCTGCGCGACCTGGAAGAAAAACGTGCCGAATCGGGTTCGTTAAATATCGACCATGCATCACCAACAGCCTTCCAGCCGGTTGCACAGCAGCCCGTTGCAGCCCTAACCCCGCCGCCTGCTCCGATAGCGCCACCCGTTGCCGAAGAGCCAAAAAAAGATGAACTTACCGAAAAACTAAAAAGACTGAAAACCCTATTCGAGAACGGACTGATCTCGCAGGAAGAATATAACCACAAGAAATTAGAATTGCTGAGGGATTTTTAGGAGGCCCCTGTAAATCTTCCCCGTAAGGGGAGACTTAGAATAAGTTTCTTAAGCCCTCCCTCGGGGAGGGTTTGGGTGGGGCTTGTTACAGCAACCTGTCATCAAAGCTAAAAGGGTGAGTACTAATAATACTCACCTTTTTTATGTCGGGGTGCCAGGGATTTAGTAAGTAATTGTATTCTTCGGGCACTACGGATGATGGTACTTTCATCATCAGGTACTTGGTTTCTTTAATGAACTGGTTACCCAGCGTTTTGAGTTCTGCGGGTGATGATGCATCCTGCCAATTGGCAGGTAGGGCTTTTACATCGAGCGTAAGGATGCTATGTTCAGGTGCTTCAATTTCAGCAATGCAAAAATTATCGGGCAATAAAAGAGGGGGAAGGTGCACCAATACTTCCAGCACTGCCAATGCCCGCGATGATGCCAGGTAAACCATCGATTTTCCTTCGCTGTTCCAGCGGCCACCATATAAGCGCGCGCCGGTGCCGTTAAGATCCTTGATGTAATTGCAGTTAGAGATCCGGTAGAGTATCATTTAAGCGAAAACGCCGTACTCTATGCGGCCAAGCTCTTTAAAAACCATATCAAACCCTGCGGATGTATCTAAAAAAGTAACCGGGGCCTCGCCATTAAATATCAGGCCCGGGGTTTTCATCCAAAGCTTAAACTTATCCATCGAGCCAAATACTTCTTCGCCGCGGGTATATAGCCTAACAAGCTCAACGGCTTTTTCGGCATACTCTGTTTTAATGATGGCATCATCCTCGTAACGTTGCAGTGTACGCTCTGAAATGTGCAGAATAGCGGCTAACTCCTGGATGTTAAGGGATATCTTTTTAGCTAATGCAAGCAAAGCTTTTTTAGGAAAGCCCTGGCGCGCCAGTTTAATGATGTCAAAATCTGAGGAAGTAGTTGCAGTTTTTGCACCACCTAACAAATTATAAAACGGGGTTGATGATACCTGGGTAATGTACATTGCCATAGGTTCATTAACCTCGTTTTTTACTGTATGTTTTATTTTGTACGACATTTATCCAAATATAAATACAATTTGTCGTATCTCAAAATTATTCTACAACAATTAAAAAATAATTCTTCTTGCCTTTTTGTGCTATTAAGTATTTGTTATTGATGAGTTTATCGCTTGCGTAAACATCATCGGCAGTGTTGACTTTTGCTTTGTTGATAGCTACGCCACCGCCCTGTATCATTTTCTTAGCTTCGCCTTTTGATGGGAACACGGTGGTTTTTACAGCTAACAGGTCTGATACGTTCATGCCTGCTTCCAAATCGCTTTTTGCAACGGCAAAGTTTGGCACTCCGCTAAATATGGCTAACAACTCGTCGTCGTTTAATTCGCTTAAAAACTCAATGCCTGTGTTGCCGAACAAAAACTCGGTAGATTTAATTGCCTTCTCAAAGCCTGCCTCCCCATGTACACGCAAGGTAATATCTTTCGCCAAAGCTTTTTGCAATACGCGGGTATGCGGTGCCGCATCGTGCTCTGTTTCCATAGCCTCGATAACCTCGCGCTCAAACAGTGTGAATATGCGGATATACGCCTTGGCGTCGACATCTGTAGTGTTTAGCCAAAACTGGTAAAACTGGTAGGGCGAGGTACGCACAGGGTCAAGCCACACGGCGCCGCTTTCGGTTTTACCGAATTTGGTACCATCTGCTTTTTTAATCAGTTGCGTGGTAAGGGCAAAAGCTTCGCCCTGGTCCTTACGGCGGATCAATTCTGTACCGGTAACAATATTGCCCCACTGGTCGCTGCCGCCCATTTGTAGCACACAGTTGTTGTGCTTCCACAAATAGTAAAAATCGTAACCCTGCACCAGTTGGTAAGTAAACTCTGTAAACGACATCCCGGTATCGCCCTCCAGGCGTTTCTTAACCGAATCCTTAGCCATCATATAATTAACGGTAAGGTGCTTGCCTATGTCGCGGATGAAATTTAAAAACGTGATGTTTTTGAACCAATCGTAATTGTTAACCATCTGGGCGCTATTGGCGCCGCTGTTAAAATCAAGGAATTTCTCCAGCTGCGCCTGTACCGATTTTAGGTTGTGGTTTAGCACATCCTCGCTCAGTAAATTACGCTCGGCAGATTTGCCCGACGGATCGCCCACCATGCCGGTAGCGCCGCCAACCAAAGCATACGGTTTATGCCCCGCGCGCTGAAAGTGAATCAGCGTCATGATCTGGGTGAGGTGGCCTACGTGCAACGAATCGGCAGTAGGGTCAAAACCAATATATCCCGACGCCATGCCTTTATTCAATAGTTCTTCGGTGCCGGGCATAATATCGTGCAGCATGCCCCTCCAGCGTAGTTCTTCAACAAAATTCATATTATAAATGTGCAAATGTGCGAATGTGCAAAGCTATAAATAATGTGCAGATGTGCAGATTTCAGATATGCAAATGTTTTGATTTGGCACACAGCTTTATTGATGATCTGCACATTTTAAATTTGCACATCCGCACATCTGTATTTCGTCATTATATTAATAATATCTGTGGATTGGTTTTACGCTTTAGCCCGATTTTTTGTATTTTGTTCAAATACGCCAGACGTACAAACGCCGTTTATGAATTTTTTATCGCACTATTATTTCGACCGGGACACCAACAACTGCTACTTTACCCTCGGTACTGTACTGCCCGATCTTTTAAAAAATGCCGATAAAGCCATCATCCTGCACCCCGAGAAACTGGTACATGCAAACCCACAAGTAAATGCAATTATAGCGGGCTGGAACAAACACTTGCTGGTTGATAAATACTTCCACTCGGCGAAATTTTTTTTGACACATTCCCACAATCTTAAAAACCTGCTGGCGCCGGTAATAACCGAATCGCCGGTTAAGCCTTTCTTTTTAGGGCATATCGCTATCGAGCTGATATTGGATAACCTGCTCATCACCACCAACGAAATAAACGTGAGCCAGTTTTACGACCATTTGGATAGCTGCGACGAAGCCATAATAGCGGAGTTCCTGCAATTTGCGGGCATGCTTAACCCGGAAGTTTTTTTTAAATTTCACGCCGAATTTAAACGCAGCCGATACCTTAATACCTATGTAAACATCCAGCAGATAACTTATGCCCTCAAGCGTATTTGCATGCGGGTATGGCGAAACCCTTTTACGCTGGAGCAGGAAGCACAGATGACCACCATCCTTTTAGATTACCGCCTCGAGCTGATGGATTTATTTATGAGTATTTATGATGAGATAGCGTATAAGCTTAATTCATCGGAACAATAAACCAGTTTCTTGCTTTACTTTGGAGGGGGTATCTTGCAAACAATCAGCGTATTTAGCTTGCATCTGTCGAAAAAACACCCAAAAGTTCCGCTTTTTATCCAAAAAGTGCTTGAAACCTTATAATTATCAGTAAAAAAGTTTTTACCAATAAAAAATATATACCTACCTTTGCAGTCCCAAACGAGTGTTGGGAAAAAGGAGTAAAATTTATTAATGGCAAAAAAGCAAGAAGCAGAAAAAGAATTACAAGCTAAGGAAGCTGAACTGGGTACAGTTACGGCAACCGCAGAAAAAGAAACAATTGAATCAGAAGCTGATTCAATATCAATCGAAGAGATTAAATCTCAGATCGCAGTAACACCAGACCAAGATTTTGACTGGGATGCAGACGACAAAAAATTTGGTAACTACAGCGATAGCGACCGCGAGCAATTAGAAAAACTTTACGACGGGACATTCAGTTCTATCACTAAAGGCGAAATTATCTCGGGTATTGTTGTAAACATCAATAACAAAGATGTGGTATTAAACATCGGATTTAAATCTGACGGTTTGGTATCTGTTTCTGAGTTCCGTGATACACCTGATCTTAAGATTGGTGATAGCGTTGAAGTATTTGTAGAATCACAAGAAGATGCTAACGGACAGTTGGTATTATCTCGTAAACGTGCAAAAACTCAAAAATCATGGGAGCGTATTAATTCGGCACTGGATAACGATGAGATCATCACAGGTTTTGTAAAAAGCCGTACTAAAGGTGGTTTAATTGTTGATATAATGGGCGTTGAGGCCTTTTTACCAGGTTCACAGATTGATATCAAACCTATCAGGGATTACGATATCTATGTGGGTAAAACAATGGAATTCAAAGTTGTTAAGATAAACCACGAGTTTAAAAACGTTGTGGTATCGCACAAAGTGCTTATCGAAGACGATCTTGAAAACCAAAAAACTGAAATTGTGGCCAAACTTGAAAAAGGCCAGGTATTGGAAGGTACCGTTAAAAACATTACCGACTTTGGTGTATTTATTGACCTTGGTGGTGTTGACGGTTTACTTCACATTACAGATATATCTTGGGGCCGTATCGAGCATCCGAGAGAAGTTCTTGCATTGGATCAGAAGATCAACGTTGTTGTTCTTGATTTTGATGACGAGAAAAAACGTATCGCTTTAGGTTTAAAACAACTTACGCCACACCCTTGGCAGTCGCTTGATACCGAATTGGTTATCGGCTCTAAGGTTAAAGGTAAAATTGTAACTGTTGCAGATTACGGCGCGTTCTTAGAAATTATCCCGGGTGTTGAAGGTTTGATCCACGTATCAGAAATGTCATGGTCTCAAAACTTACGTAACCCACAGGAATTCCTTAAAGTTGGCGACGAAGTTGAAGCTCAGGTATTAACCTTAGATCGCGACGAGCGCAAAATGAGTTTAGGTATCAAACAATTGACTCCTGACCCATGGCAAAACGCAGGCGCTAAATACGCCTCCGGCACTCAGCACATCGCTACTGTTAAAAACATGACCAACTTTGGTGTGTTTGTTGAACTGGAAGATGGTATTGACGGCTTGATCCACATCTCTGATCTATCATGGTCTAAAAAAGTAAACCACCCTAACGAATTTACTAAGGTAGGCGAAAAATTAGACGTAATAGTTCTTGAGCTTGATATCGATAACCGAAAATTAAGCTTAGGCCACAAACAGCTTGAAGAAAACCCTTGGGATACTTTTGAAACTATCTTCACTATCGATTCGATCCACGAAGGTACTGTGATAAAAGTAACTGATAAAGGTGCTATCGTAGCTTTACCTTACGGTGTGGAAGGCTTCTGCCCAACCAAACACCTGGTTAGAGAAGACGGTAAATCTGTAAAAGCTGAAGAAACTGCTGAATTCAAGATTATCGAATTCAACAAAGAAAACAAGCGTATTGTAATTTCACACTCACGTATATGGGAAGAAGCTCGCACTGATGCCCGTGTTCAGGAATTCGAAAACCGTAAAAAAGAAGCAAAATCTGCTAATAATGCGGTTAAGAAAGTGAAAGAATCAGTAGAGAAATCAACTTTAGGTGACCTTAGCGTTCTTGCTCAGTTAAAAGAGCAAATGGAAGGTGCAGAAAGCAAAGCGGCTAAAAAGCCGGCTGCTGCTCCTGCTGCTAAAAAAGCAGAACCAGAAGCTGAAGCTCCTGCTGCTGAAGAAACCGAAGAAGTTTAATCTTTTAAAGTTTATATACAAAAGCCTCCCGATTAATCGGGAGGCTTTTTTTGTACCTTGTGCTATAATATGAGCAAACTGCAGAATGCAAGTAAATTAATTAGCTACTGGCTTAGACATAGCCCCGCTGATGCAAATTTATCTGCCAATGAATTTGGATGGGTTAGCCTGCCCGGCTTGATAAACGCATTAGAAGCTAACGGCGTTAATTTAACTGTTGATGAGATTGTAATACTTAATTTATCGTTTGATAAAATCAGGTGGGAGTTCGATAATGTAAAGCAGCTAATACGCGCAACACATGGCCACTCCATCTCAGTTATTGTTAGCGAAAGTCAGGCTGTTCCCCCCGAAGTGCTCTATCACGGTACTACAGTAGATAGCCTCACTAAAATAATTTTAGAAGGCTTGAAACCAATGGGCAGGCAGTATATACATCTTTCATCAAGTAAAGATGTTGCAATTGATGTTGCCCGTCGCCATGGCAAACCGCTTATTATTGAGATTGCTGCAAAAGATATTCACGATAATGGAGACATATTTTATAAAACCAGCGATAATGTTTGGCTTGCACTTCATGTGCCATTACCAAATATTAGCATAAGCGGCTGGCATGGGGTAACCAGAGATGAAAAAGAGCGATTACTTAAGGAATTAAAGCGCGAACTTAGTTATAACTACAACATATTGAGGGGAGTTAACGATCTTACATTGATTCTTCGTCGTCACGACTTGGATGATTGCTTGTTTTTACACATGCCAACAGGAAAAGTGTACGAATTGCACCTCATCTGGAATATAGAAGAGTCACCTAATTTTCCGAGCACGGTTGAATTTCAATCTTTAGCAGCGTGGATAAACTCCAGTATCTTCGAAGAATAATGGTTCTGTGATCGGTGTTATCACCGTACCAATTCCTGATTGACTTCTACAGCTTATTTACCAACTAATCGCAAAACGCTATTCGCTACTCACTAAAAATTAGTACTTTTGCCCAAATCCACCCATACGATGCAAAACTTAACGCTGCTCGACGGTCAAAAATTCCAAATCACTATTCAGCGTTTATGTCGTCAATTGATCGAAAACCATAATGATTTTTCGAGCTCGGTTTTAATTGGCATACAGCCACGCGGCATATACCTGGCTAAACGGGTAGCCGACGAATTAAGAAAGATTTTACCGGATAGCAAAATTGAACAGGGAGACCTGGATATTACCTTTTACCGCGACGATTTTCGCCGCCAGGGTTCGCCATTAGTGCCCAACCAAACCAAGATAGATTTTATAATAGAAGGTAAAAAGGTAATTATGATGGATGATGTGCTGTGGACAGGCCGCACCATCCGCGCCGCTATGGATGCCATGCAGGCATTTGGCAGGCCCGAAAAGGTGGAACTGCTGGCGCTTGTAGACAGGAGATACTCGCGCCACATACCTGTTTCGGCAGATTATGTTGGGATAGAGGTAGATTCCATCGCATCGCAAAAAGTAGTGGTGAGCTGGAAGGAAACTGACGGCGAAGACAGAATTGTGCTGGTATCGGATAGCCTCACCTAAATCCTCTCCGAGGGAGAGGACTTAAAATCAGGCGTCATTGCGAGGAACGAAGCAATCTCCAGATAGAAGGAAATGAATATTAAGGGAAATAAATTCGAAATTGAACATTCGAAATAATATATGGCATTAAGCACAAGACATCTGTTAGGAATTAAGGACTTAAATAGGTCGGATATCGAACTGATATTTGAAACAGCCGATAATTTTAAAACGGTGCTGAACAGGCCGATCAAAAAAGTGCCGTCGCTGCGCGATGTTACCATTGCCAATATCTTCTTCGAGAACTCGACCCGTACCCGCCTTTCGTTTGAACTGGCCGAAAAGAGGCTATCTGCCGATGTGGTGAACTTTGCTGCTTCCTCCTCATCGGTTAGCAAGGGCGAAACCCTGATTGATACCGTTAATAATATACTCGCCATGAAGGTTGATATGGTGGTAATGCGCCATCCATACGCAGGGGCGGGCATCTTCCTGCAAAAACATGTAAAGGCCCAGATAGTAAACGCCGGCGATGGCGCACACGAGCACCCGACACAGGCACTTCTCGATGCCTTCTCTATCCGGGAACGTTATGGCGATGTAGCCGGTAAAAAGGTAGTGATAGTGGGGGATATATTGCACTCGCGCGTGGCGCTGTCAAACATCCTTTGCCTTAAACAGTTAGGCGCCGAAGTAATGGTTTGCGGGCCAACAACGCTCATCCCTAAATACATTGGTTCGCTTGGGGTTAAGGTGGAGCACAACCTGATCAAAGCCCTAAACTGGTGCGATGTCGCCAACATGCTGCGCATTCAGCTGGAGCGCCAGGATATTAAATATTTCCCGAGCTTGCGAGAATACACCATGATGTTTGGCCTTAACAAACAAATACTGGACAGCCTCGATAAAGAGATAACCGTAATGCACCCCGGGCCCATAAACCGCGGTGTGGAAATTACCAGTGATGTTGCCGACAGCAAACAATCCATCATACTTGACCAGGTAGAGAATGGCGTAGCCATCCGCATGGCAGTGCTTTATCTGTTGGCCGGGCAAACACCGTAAGGTTTGTGCTAAGTTATATCTGGCGGTTTAAGTCCAGATCGAGCCACAGAAAGGTTTCCGGCTTGTCGTCCTGGCCCCAAAATGTGACTATCTCCATCACCGTGTCTACAGTGATTTTGTAGATGTACCGTGCGCCATTGCGTTCCCATTGGCTGGCTACACTGCCATCGCCGTTATAAGCAACAATAACAAAGGCATCGCGGTTGTCCTGGTATCCGTAAATCACGTAAAGGTAGCCTTGCCAAATCAAAACTGGCGACAGGCGATCGTACATTTTGCCGCTTTCGGCCTCAACTACAGTCAGATGCAAACCCTCGTAATGTGCAGGTAATCTTTTAGCAAGTAGGTATTCAGCAACAGGTTCCATAAATTTTGATAAGGTTTAATTTATTGCAATTTAATACACTGCTCTTTTGAGCACAAGTTGTTTTTAGCTTTTTAATACCCCTCTTTTCACCTATTTCAATATTTTCTCTGCCACTTTCAACCCACTCGTGAGTGCCGCCTCAACCGTACCCATCGCTGTGCCATCATAAAGGTATTCGCCGGCGAAGAAGATAGTATCTTCAATAGGTGTGTTCAATACCTTGCGTGCTTCGGGGGCTTCAACAGTATCGTAGGCGTAGGAGCCACGGCTAAAGGGATCAGCAGTCCAGTTCATGATGCGGTAGGCGATGAGTTTTCCTTTCAGTTCCACAAGATCCACCTTAAAAATATTAGCTAACGATCGCAGGCCTTGTTCCATAATTTCTGCATCAGGAGTGTTGATCTTATTAGCTGCTGCGGGGCCTCCTATCCAGCCGGTGAGTACGGTGGAGTGGTTAGGTACTTGGGTCCACCAGGTCGGGATCTCTTCATCGCTGAACAGGTAGCCCATTTTATCAACGTTTTTACCCGCCATCTTCTGCGTTTTAGCATCCAGCCAAAAGGCGGTATCAAACTTAAACAAAAGCTTTATTACTGAACCAAAACCCATTTGCTGTATAGCTTTACTATGTTCAAATATCGGCGGGCTAAAACTTATCGTCCCACTTTCTCTTTCTGCTGCCTTTAATACGCCCAAGGGCATTGCTATCAATAGTTGCCCGGCTTCGTAGATGGCGCCATCGTCAGTAGTGGCTTTAACGCAACCGTTTTCCCATTCGATGGAGTTAACAACCGCGTTTAGGTAAATTTGCCCGTTCTTACTTTTGCATTCGTTAGCCAGGTAGGTTATCATGCTGCAATAGCCGCCCTTCAGCCTGTGCTGGGCATCCATGTCTTCGTGCTCCCATTCTGTACGCAGGGCAAAGGTGCTGGCATCTCGCGGGTCGGCGGTATCGTATCCGGATACATAACTCCATACGGAGTTGCGCAGCTCCTCATATTTATCTCCCGGAAATTCCCTGTTCAAAAACTCCCAGATGTTGGTGTCTTCCTTCAGCTCGTTGAGGCGTTTGATGAGCAGGTCCCAATCTGCTATCACCATACTGTTCTCCTCGAACTTGCCATTTTTATAACGCCACATTTCGGCATTGGCGCTATGGTATTCGATGCCTGCTTCTTTTAACAGGTTTAGGGTTGTTGGCAGGTCGCCGTGTATGAATTCGGCACCAAGCTCGGTATCCTTAAAAAATAGCTCGTCGCTTAAAGTGTGGATGCGGCCACCTGTGCGGTTGCGTGCTTCCAGCACTGTGACTTGTTTGCCGCCATTGCTAAGGGTGCGCGCAGCCATTAAACCGGCAGCGCCTGCCCCAATAATTAAGATGTTGCTTTTCATACGATAGTAACGCAAGGTAAAAATTATGGGTGGAAGAGGCAAGGGGCCGGGTGAGGCCATCTGCGATTTACTCACCCGTCATCGCTACGCTCGACTGCCCTCTCTTCGCTACGCGCAAAGAGGGCTTTATAAAAGAGCAATTTCTTACACTCTCTGCTTCTCAAAGAGGGTAAAAAGGAAAATCCGACTTCCTTTCCTTTGGAGAGGGCTGGGGAGAGGCTACATTTCTACACCTACTTATCTATGTTTCTCTTATTTTAGCGAAAACTATCTGCAGGTTGCTCTGTACCCCTATAACATGAAACAATATTTTAAGGTTGACGAGTGGAAGATCATCGAGGAAGGGTTCGACCCGGCGTATCACAAGGTTGCCGAAAGCGTTTTTAGCCTGGGCAACGGACGTATGGGGCAGCGCGCCAATTTTGAGGAAGCCTACAGCGGCGAAACCCTGCAGGGCAACTATGTGGCGGGCGTTTATTATCCCGATAAAACCCGTGTAGGCTGGTGGAAAAACGGCTACCCCGAATACTTTGCGAAAGTTTTAAATGCCGCCAACTGGATCGGGATCGATGTTTGGATAGGTGACGAACAACTCGACTTGGCCAAATGGGAAGTGCTCGACTTTAAGCGCGAGCTAAACATGCAGGAGGGGTATCTGCACCGAAATACGCTGGTTAAAAGCCCAAAAGGTATAGTAGTACGGATAGAAAGCACCCGCTTTTGTAGCATTGTGGATGACGAGATGGGGGCAATCTCTTATACGGTAACCTGTACTGATAATTCTAACCAGATCAGACTTATACCCTTTATCGATGGCGATATCATCAATGTGGATTCGAACTACGGCGAGAAGTTTTGGGATGAAGTTAAAAAGGAAGCAAGCAATGATACGGGCTTGTTACAGATGCGCACCAAAAAGACGGGATTTGAGGTGGCAACTGCTATGAAAGTTTCGCTTTACAGGGGTGGTAAGCCCGAAGCGTTTTTATCAAAGTCCATCCAAAAAGAAAAATATATTGGCGCGGAAATAACTGTAAATGCGGTGGGAGGGCAACCTATTTCTTTATATAAGTATGTAGCTAACCTATCATCGCAAAACCACAACGCTGAAGAACTTGCCCGGAATGCACTTGCTAAAGTTGAGTCAGTCGGCAAAAAACATTTTGCTACCCTGCTCAACCAACAGCGCCTGGCGTGGGAAGAAAAGTGGAAACAGAACGATATAATAATAGAAGGCGATGCCGCCGCCCAGCAAGGCATCCGCTTTAACATATTCCAGCTTAACCAAACTTATACAGGTGAGGACGACCGGTTGAACATCGGCCCCAAAGGCTTTACCGGCGAAAAATACGGCGGATCTACCTATTGGGATACCGAGGCGTATTGTGTGCCTTTTTACCTTGCCACGGCAGATCAAAAGGTTGCCCGCAATTTGCTTTTGTACCGTTATAAACAATTGGGCAAGGCCATTGATAACGCCAAACTTTTAGGTTTTAAGGATGGCGCGGCGCTATACCCTATGGTTACTATGGATGGCACCGAATGCCATAACGAGTGGGAGATTACCTTCGAAGAGATTCACCGCAACGGGGCTATCGCATTCGCAATTTTTAACTACGTGCGCTATACAGGTGATGAGGCTTACCTAACCGATTACGGGCTGGAAGTGCTGATCGCTATTTCGCGTTTTTGGGCGCAGCGAATCACTTGGTCGGCAGATAAACAGCAGTATGTTATGTTGGGCGTAACCGGGCCAAACGAATATGAGAACAACGTTAACAACAACTGGTACACCAGCACCATCGCCGTATGGTGTTTAAAATATACCATCGACGCAATTGGCAAGGTAAAAGACGCCAACGCCGCAAAGTATAAAGACCTTATAGCTAAGATAACTTTCCGCGAGGAGCAGGAATGCGAAAAATTTGCGGATATCATCGACAAGATGTATTTCGGGCATGATGATAAATTGGGCATCTTTTTACAACAGGACGGCTACCTGGATAAAGAACAGATCCTGGTAAAAGATTTAGCCGCTTCTGAGCAGCCGCTGGTAAAAAAATGGAGTTGGGACAGGATACTGCGCTCGGTTTATATCAAGCAAGCTGATGTGTTGCAGGGTTTATATTTCCTGGAGGATAATTATGACATCGATACCATCCGCAGGAACTATGATTTCTACGAACCACGAACGGTGCACGAGTCGTCGCTCTCGCCCTGCGTGCATGCTATATTAGCCGCCAAACTGGGCGATGTTGAGCGCGCCTACCAGTTTTACCTACGCACCTCAAGGTTGGATATCGACGATTATAATGACGATACCGACGATGGCTGCCACATCACGTCCATGGCAGGCACCTGGATGAGTGTGGTAGAAGGTTTTGGCGGGATGCGCGTTAAAGATGGCATGCTGTCATTCAACCCTTTGCTACCTGCCGAATGGAAAGCGCTGTCGTTTAAGGTTGGGTTTAGGGGCGTGCTACTTGATGTTAAAATAATTAAGGGGAAGGTATCTGTCAAAAATAATTCGGATAGGGACATTGTAATTAAAGTTTTCAATGAAGAGCATGCTATAGGAGCCAACGCTGAAAAATCAATAACATAACGCCCGTTCAAGCGTCCACGCTTGAATGATAGATGATATGAGCGTCCACGCTCACGAAACACAGCAGCATGGACGCTGCAAAAGCCTTAAAGTCAAGCGTGGACGCTTGATTCGGCCAAAAAATCTTTAAAAATACTTTAATGCCCAATCATAAATTAACGATATACCAACTGCTGCCACGATTATTCGGCAATAAAAATACTACCAACAAGTTTTACGGATCGGTTGAAGAGAACGGCGTTGGTAAACTTAACGGTATTACAGATAAAGCCCTTTTCGAGATCAAAGCAATGGGTTTTAGCCACGTTTGGTACACGGGTGTTATCGAGCATGCCACCATGACGGACCATTCCGCTCAAGGCATAAAAGCCGATGACCCCGACGTGGTGAAAGGCCGCGCCGGCTCGCCGTACGCCATTAAAGACTATTACGATATTGCTACAGACCTTGCCGTAAACCCGGAGTTCCGAATTTCAGAATTTAAGGAATTGGTTGGCCGTTCGCATAAAAACGGGCTGAAAGTTATTATCGATTTTGTGCCCAACCACGTTGCCCGTACGTACGCATCAGACGTGAAGCCCGATGGCGTGAGCGATATTGGCGAAGACGATGACAACAGCCTGCACTTTTCGCCAGATAACGATTTTTACTATATCCCCGGTCAGCCGTTTGTAGTGCCGGGTGGCTATAACCCTGGTGGCGATGAATTTACTTCGCCGCTAAAGGATGGTAAGTTTGACGAGTTCCCGGCGAAGGCAACTGGCAACGATGTTTTTAATCCTGCGCCATCCATCAATGATTGGTTCGAGACCATTAAACTTAATTACGGTGTTTATTACCTGGATGGAAAGAAATCCTACTTCGACCATATCCCGCCGCTGTGGCTTAAAATGCTGCACATATTAAGCTATTGGGCAGATATGGGAGTAGATGGTTTCCGTTGCGATATGATAGAGATGGTGCCTGTTGAGTTTTGGGCCTGGCTTATCCCGCAGTTAAAGGGAACTTATTCCGGTCTTATTTTCATCGGCGAAGCTTACGATAAAAACCAATACAATAACTATATCCATAACGGCGGGTTCGATTACCTTTACGATAAGGTTGGTTTATACGATGCCATCCGCAGGTTAACCTGTGCAGAACCCGGTGCATCCACCTGGGAAATCAACGCCGTGTGGAACAATCATTGCAAAGGCATCGATCAGCACATGCTGCGCTTTATGGAAAACCACGATGAGCAGCGCATAGCCGGTAAAGATTTTGCGCATGATGCCAATTACGCCATACCGGGGATGATAGTGAGCGCTACTTTGTCAACCGGCCCGGTGATGATATACAGCGGGCAAGAAGTAGGAGAGCCGGCCGCGGGCGCAATGGGGTTTAGTAGTGACGACAGCCGCACCACCATATTTGATTATTGGGGTGTGCCCGAGCACCAAAAATGGATGAATAACGGCGCGTTTGATGGAGGAGGCTTGTCTACGGAACAAAAAAAAATGCGTGGTTTTTACAGCAAGTTGCTCAATATCATTAAAGACAACGAGGCCTTTGCCGGGGGCGAGTTTTACGAACTGATGATAGCCAACGAGCAGCAACCCGGTTTTGATACCATGCTGTATATTTACCTGCGCTATACATCCAGCCAAAAAATACTGGTTGTAGCTAATTTTAACCGTACCGAACGTGCCATCAGTATAAAAATACCTGTGGAATTGCTTTCACAATTTGGCCTTACGGGCGGGGCAAGTTTTACAGAAATGTTAACCGGCGATATTATAAATACAGCCGATATACATAGCGGCATCCCTGTTTTATTAAAAAGCAGCAGTGGGTTATTATTGCAATTTTAAACTTTACGGAAACAGGCGTGCAGGTACTGGTTGCCATACAGTACCTCGATTTTTTCGGGTTTCCCGGCTAAAAATTCATCACAGGCTAATTTAACGCCGGGGGCTACATTGTGGGCAACGCCATTTTCTACGGGGTCGTTGTAGTCCATCAAGATACAAACGGCGCCCTGGGTCATTCGTGGGTATATGCTTTCAAGGCAGTGCAACATCACCTTTTTATGTGCTTGTGGGTCGCCGCCAAAACCGCAGTCGATATGTATAAACGATAGTTTTTCGGGCAACTTCACGGGTAGCGTGTCAAAAAAATCACCCTTATGTATTATTGGTAGCTGCAGGCCGGCGTTGCCGAAATTCTCTTTCAGTTTATCTTCAATATCGCCCTTAAATTTAAACGATACACCAAAGGTATCATACACATGCAGCTTTTTATCAGACCCGCGTAACTCGATAACCTTTTCAAAAAGCACTGCGCACTGGCCCGTAAATGTGCCCAATTCTATCACGTCGCCAGAGATATTGTTCAAAATTACGTTGTTAAGCAAATGATAGTAGTTTATCCGTTGCTCAACTGTATTCATGTCAACGCTGGTATCAAGCTGTTGTACATTATAGCCGGTTTTTAAATACCTTAATCCCTTGTTAACGAAATTCATTAACGGCGAATTTTTTCGCCTGTTAACAGAGTAGGGTGGCTGAGTGATAAAATAATTATTCATTTGGCAACTGGTTGGGTTGTTTAGCCTAAGTTATTAAAATATTCCTAAAAACATTAACTGACAGCAAAAAGCTGATAATTGGCGCAATTATGGCATACAATTTCAGGAAATAATCGTTTATTAGCTGTTACCAAAATTAATTAGCTGATATATTAATCGTGCTTTGCAGGGCTTTTAGGCCCGGCGGCATATTGAATACATAGAACATGGCAGAAAACGTACCTGACCCAAACCCGGAACTTTTAACGGCGAAATTGCTGCAGGTGGAGGATTTGATAGAAGAGGATGAAGAGTTTCACCACTTAAATAACCCCGCCGATGGTATAAAACCCATTGTTAAAAAGTACCTGGGCATCCCCAACCACGCAGAACAATCAGGCAACAAAATATTTTTTACCGATGGCGATGCCAGGGTAGAGGTTACCATAGTGACCAGCGAGATCATCCGTGTGCGTTTAGCGCCACACAGCGTTTTTCTTGAAGAATTTTCGTATGCCGTGCCCGAGCTTCCAAGTAAGCCGGTGGAGTTTACCTTGCTGGAAAACGAGCATGAATTTAGGGTTGCTACACCGGCCGTGAATTGTCACATCCGCAAGCAGGATTTCTTTATCTCGTTTTCGGATAAGAATGACCACGTAACCAGCGCCGATGCGGTGCCGATGCACTGGGAAGAGAATACCCAGTTTGGCGGTTACTACGTGTTTTGTACCAAAACCTGCGAGCAGGAGGAAAGCTTTTTTGGCCTTGGCGATAAGGCTACCGAATTTAACCTGCGTGGCAAACGCTTAAAAAACTGGAATACCGATGCCTATTCGTTCGGTTTTAACCAGGATCCTTTGTACCGCTCTATTCCGTTTTACATCAGCGTAAGCGATAATATTGCCCACGGCATTTTCTTTGATAATACCTTTAAGGCACACTTTGATTTTGGCGCCGAAGACCCAACCAAGGTGAGTTTTTGGGCTGATGGAGGCGAGTTGCAATACTACTACATCCACGGCCCGCACATGATGGATGTGGTGAAAAATTACCACCTGCTTACCGGTACGCACCCTATGCCGCCGCTTTGGGCGCTGGGTTACCACCAATGCCGCTGGAGCTATTATCCCGAAAATAAAGTAAGGGTAATTGCCAACGGGTTCCGCCAAAACAGGATCCCTTGCGATGGTATTTACCTGGATATCGACTACATGGACGGCTACCGCTGTTTTACATGGAGCCCTAAATATTTTCCTAATCCTAAAAAAATGATAGCCGACCTGGCTGCCAACGGGTTTAAAACGGTTGTTATTATTGACCCCGGCATTCGTGTGGATGATAATTATTCGGTTTTTAAAGAGGGTAAGGAGAAGAAATATTTCTGCCGCCGTTGCGACGATTACTTTATGGAGGGCCACGTTTGGCCGGGCCGCTGCCAGTTCCCCGATTTTACCAATCCAGAGGTACGCGCCTGGTGGGGCGACTTGTTCGACGAATTGGTTGAAACAGGCGTTGCCGGTGTTTGGAATGATATGAACGAGCCGGCCGTATTCGGGTCGGGTACATTCCCGGATGATGTACGCCACCAGTATGACGGCTATCGTGGGTCGCACCGTAAGGCGCACAATGTTTACGGGATGCAAATGGTACGCGCCACTTACGAAGGTTTGCGCAAGCAAATGAAAAACAAGCGCCCGTTCACCATTACCCGCGCGGGTTACTCGGGCGTTCAGCGTTACTCATCCGTTTGGACGGGGGATAACGTAGCATCGTGGGAGCATTTGAAACTGGGTAATATCCAGCTGCAAAGGCTTTCGATATCTGGTATCTCTTTCTGCGGAACAGATATTGGCGGTTTTAGCGGCGAGCCGGATGGCGAACTATTTACCCGCTGGATCCAGATGGGGACTTTCTCGCCGTTTATGCGCGCACACTCGGCAGGTGATACCAAGGAACGCGAACCATGGAGCTTTGGCGAACCATTTACTGCCATCAACCGTAAATACATTGAGCTGCGTTACAAGTTGCTGCCATATTTATATTCGGCATTTTGGGAGCACCACCGTTACGGTTTTCCTATATTAAGGCCTGTGGTAATGCAGGAGCAGGAAGTGGCATCAAACCATTTCCGCCAGGATGAATTTACTTACGGCGATAAGATCCTGATCTGCCCTGTACTGGAGCCGGGCCAAAAAAGCCGCAAGGTGTACCTGCCAAAAGGTAAGTGGTACGATTTCTGGAGCCTGGAGATGGTAGATGGCGGCACCGAAGTGAGTGTTGCCACCCCGCTGGATATTATGCCGATCTTTGTGAAGGCAGGGTCGGTTATCCCAGAATATCCCGTAATGCAATACACCGGCGAAAAGGAAATTGAGGAAGTAAAACTGAATATCTACTACAGCGATTACGAGGTAAACTCGTTCCTGTTTGAAGATTATGGCGAAACCTTTGCCTACGAGCAGGATATTTACCTGGAGAAGAAATTTGTAGTAAATGGTGATGCAGGCAAGATGACCATTAAGCAAAGTATGGAGGGTTTATACACCCCACGCTACGAGGGCTATCATATTAAACTGAATGGCTTGCCGTTTAGTCCATCAAAAATTGTGGCCGATGGCAAAGAAGTTGCGACCATCAACTTTAATCCCGATAAAACCTACGAGTTTAAATTCAGTAAGAATTTTAAACAGATTGAGATATTTAAATAGGCACTTAGCAGGTTTGCAACAGAAAACTTTGGAGATGTTAGTGGAATGACTATCGAGAGTAAGCTTTATATTGTTGACATACCTAATAAAACAGGTGTAATTTTTTTTATAGTAGAAGGGCAAAAATATATTTAGTCAGGAATATTAAGTTGTTAGCTTTTGATTTTATTCATGAGAAATATGAGCCAGATACACCAACGATATAATTTATTGTTTGCTAATGGAATTTTTAGAAGTCATGTTTATAAAACTTGTGAGCTAATAAATATTAACGCCAATCCTACATACGTTAATTTAAGTACATATCTGCTTTATTTGCAATTTATTGAAAATATAAATGAATTTGCACTACCTGAAATTGAAAAATTCTTAAATGGACTTCCTTACGATAACATTAGTCAGGAGACAGTCGAAATTGTATTAGGGCAAAAGAATGTCGAGATACGATGGAATAGTACAACTGAAACTGTTCCTATGAACGATTTTAAAGATGTATTAAAAGAGTATGCTGATTTTTTACAGGCACCCCCATTAGATGGCTCGGCTGTATGTTTTTGGCGTGCACTTTTTGGTCAAATCTTAAATAGCCAAGGGTAATTGTTTTTATATAAACATCTGCGGTTATTGTACGTTCAATAATGATATATTTGGATGCAGGGGAATTACCAATTCCCTTACCTAATTTAAACCGGCGAACCAACGGCTATCTACTATGGCAAAAAAAACTGTAAAACCCGATACTGAAATAACGGAACCAAAACCTGTTAAGGCAAAAAAAGAAACCAAGCCAAAAGCCGTTAAAACAACCGCCCCAAAAGCGGATGAAGCTCCGTTAGCCAAAAAAGCATTAGCGACAAAACCGGCGGAAAAAAAAGCAGTAACAACAAAAAAGTCAACAACTTTAGCGATCATCGCGAATACCGAGGTTAAAGCCGTTGAGCCATACAGCCGTTTTACCGATTTTGATATCGACCTGTTTAAATCCGGCAAGCATTATAAGCTTTACGAAAAACTGGGATCGCACGTGGTGGAGCATAAGGGTGTTGTGGGTACTTACTTTGCCGTATGGGCGCCAAACGCGCAATACGTAGCCGTAATAGGTAACTTTAACGGCTGGAACAAAGCTTCACACTCGCTGAATTATCGATGGGATGCCTCAGGTATCTGGGAAGGTTTTATCCCGAACATCGGCGTAGGCGAAACCTATAAATATTACATCAAATCATCAACGGGTGAAGACCTTGAAAAAAGCGACCCGTTTGCCCTGCGTTGGGAATTGCCCCCGCGTACCGCATCCATAGTTGCCGATACCTTTTACGAGTGGAAGGACCAGGACTGGATGGCAAACCGTTACCAGTACACCGCGTTAGATAAACCATATTCTGTTTACGAGATGCACCTTGGCTCTTGGGCACGTAGTCCCGAAAGCCCCGAAGAATTTCTAAGTTATCGCCAACTGGCAGATACTTTGGTGCCTTATGTGAAGGAAATGGGTTTTACGCACGTGGAGTTTATGCCTTTGATGGAGCACCCGTATTACCCGAGTTGGGGCTACCAGATCACGGGTTTTTTTGCGGCATCGTGCCGTTACGGTACCCCGCAGGACCTTATGTTCTTGATAGAGGAGTTCCACAAAGCAGGCATCGGTGTGATACTGGACTGGGTGCCGTCGCATTTCCCCGGCGATGCGCATGGGCTTTATAACTTTGATGGTACGCACCTTTACGAGCATGCCGACCTGAAGAAAGGCTTCCACCCGGATTGGAAATCATACATATTCAACTATGGCCGTAACGAGATCCGCGCGTTTTTAATAAGCAACGCGCTGTTTTGGCTGGAGCGTTACCATATAGATGGGTTACGTGTGGACGCCGTAGCATCTATGCTTTACCTGGATTACTCGCGCAACCACGGCGAGTGGGACCCTAACGAATTTGGCGGTAACGAAAACCTGGAGGCGATTTCTTTCCTGAAAGAACTTAATGCCACTGTTTATAGCAACTTCCCGGATGTGCAAACTATCGCGGAGGAATCTACCTCGTTTAAAGGTGTTAGCCGCCCGGTTTACACAGGCGGCCTGGGCTTTGGTATGAAATGGATGATGGGCTGGATGCATGATACGTTGGATTATTTCGCGCACGATCCCATCCACCGCAAATACCACCAAAACCAGCTAACGTTTAGTATGGTATATGCCTTTACGGAAAACTTTATGTTGCCATTCTCGCACGATGAGGTGGTTTATGGTAAGGGGTCTATGCTGAACAAAATGCCCGGCGATGATTGGCAGAAATTTGCCAACCTGCGCCTGCTTTACAGCTTTATGTACACGCACCCCGGCACTAAACTGCTGTTTATGGGCAGCGAATTTGGGCAGGTTGCCGAGTGGGATTACAAAAAATCGTTAGACTGGCACTTGCTGGAGCATACAAGCCACAACGGGATTAAAGAAGCGGTTAAAGCTATTAATAAACTCTATAGATCTGAACCTGCGCTTTATGAAAAAGCCTTTGACTGGAACGGGTTTGAGTGGATAGATGCCGGGAATATGGATGATTCAGTCATCGTTTACACGCGTAAAGGTGTAGAAAGGGATAACGATCTGGTGATTGTGCTAAACATGACCCCGGTTGTGCATCATGATTACCGCATAGGTGTACCCGCAGCCGGCCAATGGCAAGAAGTATTTAACTCGGACGCCGAAAAATTCTGGGGGACGGGCCTCATCAACTTCGACCCGATAACTACTGAAGAAAAATACTGGCACGGCAAAGATAACTCGATGCTGGTGAAAACGCCGCCGTTGGGTTCCGCGATATTTAAGCTCATAACAGCGCCTGCATCAACAGAAACAAAAATCTAAAAAGCTGAAATAATATGGCCGGTAAGTTTTTTTATTTATACCTGATAGGGGGTACCGTTGCCCTTGCTTTACTGATCTATAGCATCATAGCCGCCTATCCGGATTTTAACCGCAACGGCGCGTTCTTTTACGTGATACCAACGCTGCTGCTTTATTACATGGCCTATAAAACCTGGCATGTGAAGAATGATAGCGAGTTGATGTAAGTAGTCGCGGCTGCGTTAAGTGTCCACACTTAACGCAATGTTCGGGTAACGTCCACGCTTACGTTAGAAACAGCGTAGGACGCTGAAATTGTTTAGGTTTAAGCGTGGACGCTTTAACCGGCGTTGCTCAAAAATATCGTCATCGTGCCCACATTAACCGCACCGGAAAAACATATCATCACCAGTTACCCCTTAATAACCATTGATGGCGGCAAGCCCACCATGATAGAGGTCCACGAGGCTAATGGGGTTGACGTCATCATAGAGGATGCTTTCCTGCTTCCTCACCGCAAGGATTATTATTTTTTCGCTTTTGTAGAAGAAGGCCACAGCCGCCATTGGATCGATTTTACATCGTACACCGTAAAGCCGGGGCATTTCTATTTCACTGTTCCGCAACAGATCCACTTAAAGGAAGAAAGCACTCCCGTTAAAGGCTACATCGCCGGTTTTACCGAGAAGTTTTTATCGCTGGAAGAGAACCGCATGCTGCGACAATTACCTGTTATACAAAACCCTGCCGGCGCGCACGAACTGGCGTTAAACGAAGCCCACGTAGGCTACATAAGCGACGTTATGCGCAAGATGACGGATGAATATAAGACGGGTGGCGCTTGGCAAAATCAAATGCTGGCTTCATGGCTTAGGGTGCTTGTTATTTACCTCAGCAGGATCTATACCGAGCAGTTCGGCGAAAGTAAAATAACAAAAAACCATTGCCTGCTCAAAAACTTCCAGGAACTGATAGGGGAGAACCATACCCAACTACATGATGTTGCCGCTTATGCCAACTTGCTTAACCTTACGCCCGGATACCTTAACGATGTGGTTAAACAACAAAGCGGCAAAACCGCCATCAGCCATATTCATAACCGTTTGGTGGTAGAGGCGAAACGTAAACTGCTTCACACCGATCTATCTGTTAAACAGGTTGCCGATGAGTTGGGTTTTGAGGACGCGGCATACTTCAATCGCTTTTTTAAACGACTAACAGAGAGTACCCCGATAGCGTTTCGGCAGCAAATCCGTGAAATGTACAGTTAATGCCCTGCTATGTGCAATGGTTGTGGGCTACCACCGCCGTACATTTGTGCTATGGAAAAACAGACAGTATTAATAACCGGCGCCAATAAAGGTATTGGCCTGGAAACCGCCCGCCAACTGGCAACCGCAGGTTACCATGTTTTTTTGGGTTGCCGCGATAAACAACGTGGCGAGGAAGCTGTGTCGCTACTGCACAGTGAAGGTTTAAATGATGTTGAATTTGTTCAGATTGATGTGGTAAGCTAAGAATCTGTAAAGCAGGCATTTGATAGTTTGTCTAAAAAGATCGATCATCTGGATGTGCTGATCAATAATGCAGGCATCCCCGGCAGTTTCCCGCAACCTGCTACAAATACCGCTACCGATATTTTCAGGGAAGTATTTGAAGTGAACGTTTTTGGTGTTGCCCGTGTGTCCAGGATTTTTGTTCCGATGATGCAAAGCGCGCCAAACCCAAGGATAGTGAATGTAACGTCAGACCTTGGCTCGCTTGGCCTGCATACCGATAAAACATGGAAGCATTATGATGTGAAAACAGCTGCTTATGGCCCGTCTAAAAGCGCATTAAATGGTTATACCATTGCTTTAGCTTATGAGTTGAAAAACTTTAGGGTAAACGCTGTTAATCCGGGTTACACCGCAACAGATTTTAACAACAACCAGGGCTATAAAACAGTGGCGGAAGGTGCCGCGCCAATTGTGCAGTACGCCATGATAGATAAAGATGGCCCAACCGGTGGCTACTTTAGTGATTATGGTGTTACGCCGTGGTAAGGTAAATTAACCATAACCGTCATTGCGGGGCACGAAGCAATTCCCTACTGACAGAGCCGCTCTGCATAGCAAATAGATTGCTTCGTGCCTCGCAATGACGTTTTTTTACTACTCGTCTTCTAACAATCTTTTCGTTTCCTCCAGCCTGGCTATCTCTTCTTTTGGCAAAACGGGGTATTGCAGCTTAAGGTCCTTAAGTGTTTGCAATATTATTTTAGATATGGCTATCCTGGTAAACCATTTTTTATCGGCAGGTAAAACATACCATGGGCTATCGTTAGTGCTGGTTTCTTTAATAGCAGTTTCATAGGCCTTCATGTAATCATCCCATAATTGGCGCTCCTTGATATCGCCAGATGAGAATTTCCAATTCTTTTCAGGGTCTTCTATACGTGCCAAAAAGCGTTCTTTTTGTTCGCTTTTAGACAGGTGTAAGAAAAACTTAATAATCACGGTTCCGTTGGTGCTTACATGCTTTTCAAAATCGCGGATGCTATCATATCGTCGTTCCCAAAATTTTTTGTCAATACTTTTCACATCTGCAACACCCGGGATGTTCTCTTTCAGGATAAATTCGGGATGAACTTTGGTAACCAATACATTTTCGTAATGCGAGCGGTTATGGATGCCAATTCTACCACGCTCTGGCAGGGCCTTATAATGCCGCCATAAAAAATTATGTTCGTAATCCTCCGTGGTTGGTTGCTTAAAGCTGTACACCTGGCAACCCTGGGGATTTAAGCCCGACATGGTGTGTGCTATCGCGCTATCTTTACCCGCAGCATCCATCGCCTGGAAAATCACCAGCAGGGAGTGGCTGTTGGCTGCATATAATTCATTTTGTAATTTAGCTGTCTCTTTAATAAGCTCCGTTAATAACTCCTCGGCTTCGTCCTTGTCGTAACCAGCCGTATCATCAGTGTCAAAATCTTTTAGCTGAAATTTTTTGGTGTTGGTTATTTTAAAGCGGTTTACAATATCTTTCATAGGTAAGGTTATAAGCAAAAAATCGGGAAGAATGTTTGAACTCGGTTAGTGTTGAAAAATCAACCCCTCAAAACCATTTGTTTTGAGGGGTTAGAAGCAAGGCTTGTGATCTTCAAATTACCAGATCCTTATCCGCTCGTTTTCGGCTTTATAGTTTTTATCGCCGGGCTTAATATCAAATGCCTTGTAAAAAGGGGCAAAATTCATCAAAGGTCCGTTTACACGCCATGTGGCCGGTGAGTGGGGATTGGTGTTTACGTAGGTGCGCAAAAAGGCATCCCTTGTTTTAACCCGCCAGATCCGGGCTATCGACAAAAAGAAACGCTGATCTGGCGTAAAGCCATCTATCTTATCACCGCTTTTACCTTGCTCTGTCATTTTAAACGCATCGTACGCGATAGCTACCCCGCCGTTATCTGCCGTGTTTTCACCCAATGTTAACGGCCCTTTGATGTGTACCGTGTCTAATACAGTGAACGAGCTGTACAAGTTAGAAAGCTGGGTGTTTTTTCTTTAAACTTTCGGAGATCTTCTTTAGTCCACCAGTTTTTTACGTTGCCATCTTTATCAAATTGGGCGCCCTGGTCGTCAAATGCATGTGTCATCTCATGGCCGATCACCATACCGATCCCGCCGTAATTGATAGCATCATCTGCCGTGAAATCGAAATAAGGATATTGAAGGATGCCCGCCGGGAATACAATTTCGTTTACAGGTGGGTTATAATAAGCCGTTACTGTTGATGGCGTTGTTCCCCATTCTGTTTTATCAACCGGCTTATTTAGTTTTGCCAGCTCAAATTGATAATCATTTTTATTAAGCGATAATATATTCTCAAAGAATTTTGTCCTGCTAATCTGTACCTTATCGTAGTTGCGCCACTTATCCGGGTAACCTATCTTCTTCGTAAAAGTATATAGTTTCTCTATGGCTTTTTTCTTTGTACTATCACTCATCCAGTCTAACTGGTTGATCCTGTTTTCGAAGGCCTTTTGCAAATTGTTAACCAATGCGAGCACGCGCTTTTTGGCATCTTCATTAAAATAGCGCTTTACATACAGTTGCCCTAAAGCCTGCCCTAAAAGATTATCTACGTTGGCCGTCATGATCTGTCTGCGGGATTTTTGTGTATCCTCTCCGGACAAAACCTTATTGAATGCAAATGACGCGTTAACAAAAGGCTGGCTAAGCTTGTCGGCATAGTTTTGAAGTGTGGCGGCTTTTAAATAAGCTTTCCAGTTGGCAATGCTTACAGTTCTGAGCATTGCATTCAGCTTATTATAATAAGCGGGTTGGGCCATATCCATAGAATCTGTTTTTGCCCCCAACTTCGCCAGTAAAATCGGCCAGCCTATATTAGGCTGGGTTTTCGTTATAGCAGTTATGGCTACTTTATTGAAATTCGCATTTATATCCCTTAGTTCGACATTGGTTTTACTGCCCAAAGCCAATTGTTTTTCAATGCCGTAAACGATACTTGAATTTTTGATCGCTAAGGCACGGGCACTTCCCGTTAATTGAAACAAAGTTTGAAGATAAGTTTTATAGGCTTTTTGAACCTGAAGCGTTGCCGAATCGGTTTTTAAATAATAACCCTTTTCAGGTAAACCGGTACCGCCCTGGTAAACGTGGGCAATATTTATCGAGCTGTTTTTATTATCGGGAGATATGCCGAAGCTGATCACCGACCGGTTGCCCGAAGCCATCTCCACAGCTACAAACTTAAGAAGTGCCGGTATGCTGTTTATAGCATCGATACGCGCCAGTATGGATTTGACGGGCTCGTAGCCCCTGCGGTTAATAGTTGCCATATCCATACCCGAAGCGTAAAAATCTCCTACCTTTTGTTCTATGCTGCCTGATGTGTTCTTAGCTTTTGAGGCGCTATCCAGAATGTTTTGCAATAAGCGCTTTTGGGGAATGTTCAGAAAGGAGTAGGAGCCCACACCTGCCTGGTCATTATCTATCTTTACGGTATCGTACCAGCGCCCGTTTACGTATCTAAAGAAATTGTCGCCCGGCTTAATAGCGGGGTCCAGGCCGGGTACATCTACAAAAGCTTTGTGCTGGGCCATTGCATATTGGCTTACGCTAAAAAGCGTTGATATTAAACATAACGTAAATAGTTTTTTCATAAAAAAGATTTGCTTAAAGGTAATGAATGTAGATGAAGCCGCAAATAGTGACCCATAAGGTACACGAATATTATAAACAAAAGAGCCCTCACAACAAACGTTGGGAGGGCTCTTTAATATTAGGGTTGGCTAAACTTACAGTTTACCAATTTCCTGAACAAGGTCAATCAGTTTGTTTGAGTAACCCCATTCGTTATCGTACCAAGATACAACCTTCACAAATTTATCGTTAAGCGCGATACCTGCTTTTGCATCAAAAATTGATGTGCGTGCATCACCTTTAAAGTCTTCAGATACAACTTCATCTTCGGTGTAACCAAGTATGCCTTTAAGCTCGCCTTCTGAGGCTTCTTTCATTGCATTTTTAATATCCTCGTAAGTAGCAGAAGTTTTTAAACGTACAACCAAGTCAACTACAGAAACGTCAGCAACCGGAACACGGAATGACATACCTGTTAATTTGCCTTTTAATTGTGGCAACACTAAACCAACCGCTTTAGCAGCACCAGTTGATGAAGGGATGATGTTTTGGTAAGCACCACGGCCACCTCTCCAGTCTTTTGCAGACGGGCCATCTACTGTTTTTTGAGTAGCTGTAACCGCGTGTACGGTAGTCATCAAACCTTCTTCGATACCAAATTTATCATCCAATACTTTAGCGATAGGCGCTAAACAGTTGGTAGTACATGATGCATTTGAAACGATAGTTTGATCTGCTTTCAATAATTTATGATTAACACCCATTACAAAAGTAGGCGTGTCATCTTTTGCGGGTGCGCTCATAACCACTTTTTTAGCGCCGGCATCAATATGTTTTTGTGCTGTATCTATGGTTAAGAATAAACCGGTAGATTCGATAATAACTTCTGCACCTACTTCATTCCATTTAAGGTTTGCAGGGTCTTTTTCGGCAGTTACACGGATGGTTTTACCGTTTACTACCAAATGGCCGCCTTCTACAGCGATAGTGCCTTTGAACTGGCCGTGGGTTGAGTCATACTTCAACATGTAAGCCATGTAATCTGGCTCAACTAAATCGTTGATACCTACAACTTCAACATCTGGTCTTTCAATTGCGGCCCTAAAAGCTAAGCGACCGATACGGCCAAAGCCGTTGATTCCTATTTTCATGATTTTTAATTTTTATTAGAATAATACGTCAATAAATGGTTTATGGGTTCTTTTATTATATCCGTTACCGTTATCCCGGTACCCTCGGCAGCCTCATACAGGTATTCCTGAAAGTTGGCTGCTACCGATCCTGCAAAATGTACTGAAGCTCCCGGGTGCTGTTTATTCAGAGGTACCAGGTAAGTTTGTATCAGTTTGCTAAAGCCTGTAGTTATAACGTTTTTTATGTAAAGGTCTTGTTTGTTCTCCAGGAAAAAATCGCTGAACGAGCTCAGGAACAATGCCGGCTGTTTTTGGCGATATACTTTTTCCAGTAGGGTTTTACGGTCGGCATCGTACTTCTGCACAAACTTTTTGCGGATGTTTGCCGGCAGGGTCTCGTTCATAAAACCTTTTATGAGCTGCCTGCCCAGCCAGTTTCCGGATCCTTCGTCGGCCAATATATAGCCTAAACCGTAATTGTTTGGTTTTACCTTTTTGCCATCGTACCAGGCGGCGTTGCTTCCGCTTGCGCAGATGCTTACAATGCCCGGCGCATTGCGGCAGCAGGCTATGGCCGCGGCTTCAATATCGTGCCCAACGGTAATTTTGGCAAACTTAAAAAATGCCGCGAACGCGTTGTGCACCACCTGCTTCAACTCGTCAGACGAGGCGCCTGCACCAAAAAAATAAATCCGTTTTATTTCTTCGGCGTGGTGTATAAGGTTTATGTTTTTGTTGAAGAGTTGTACGATGTACTTTTCGTCGTTAAAATAGGGATTAATGGCATTGGTATTGAACGATGCAACCGTCCTTCCCTTGTAGGCTAATCGCCAGCCGGCATTGTTAGATCCACTATAAACAACTGCAATCATTAAATTGATAATATATCTGCCATTTGCATCAGGTCGTCTTCTAACTTAAACTGATGCTGGGTTAAGGCCTCTTCAAGGCTTGTTAATTTTATGTGATTGGCTTCAAGGCCAACCATTTTTTGTGTTTCGCCATTTATCATAGCGTTAACAGCGGCAAAGCCTAAACGGCTGCCCAGTATGCGGTCAAATGCCGATGGGCTACCCCCCCGTTGCAAGTGGCCTAATATAGTAACTTTTATATCGTAAAACTTGATTTGTTTTCTAACAACCTCGGCAAGGTCATAAGCGCCACCGCTCTTATCTCCCTCGGCCACAATTACAATACTCGATGATTTTTTGTTATACTGGCCGGCCTTTAAGTTCTCTATCAGGTTCTCTATAGCGGTATCGCGCTCGGGTAATAAAATAGCCTCTGCTCCGCATGAAATTCCGGCGCGCAGGGCAATAGCTCCAGAATCGCGGCCCATAACTTCGATAAAGAACAGGCGGTCGTGTGCGTCGGCAGTATCACGAATTTTGTCGATAGCTTCTATCACCGTATTAGTAGCGGTATCAAAACCTAAGGTGTAAGTAGAACCGTAAAGGTCATTATCTATAGTGCCGGGTACGCCAATAACGGCAATGTCCGGGTATTTTTTAGAGAAACGCAATGCACCGGTAAAAGTACCGTCGCCACCAATAACAACTATGCCATCGATGCCGTTAGCTTTAGCATTCTGATAAGCCAATTCCATACCTTCATCGGTACGAAAGGGTAAGCAACGTGCTGTTTTAAGTATAGTGCCACCAAGATTTAAGATATTACTTACCGAACGGGTGTTCATATCGTACATGTTATTGTCGATAAGGCCCTGGTAACCCTGGCGGATACCTGCAACCTGCAGGCCATTGTATATAGCGGTACGCACAACAGCTCTTATACAGGGGTTCATGCCTGGTGCATCGCCGCCCGAAGTAAGAACTGCTATTTTAGAAATTTTTTGCATTATTTACTTAGGTAAATTTGTAGGTGCGAATATAGTGTGTCAAATTTACACCATTAAATTTATTTATTTATTTTTACATTAAAAATTAAGCAATATATTTAAGCACAATTATAATTAAATACATTTCCCTTGGAAGTAAAGTTACCTACATTTAACTCAGTTTTTTCTATAGACTGTGTCATATTTGGTTTTGAAGCCGGTGAGCTGAAGATATTACTTATAGAACGTAACGAAGAGCCCTTTAAGGATTGGCTTGCGCTGCCCGGATATATTGTTGAGCAAGATGAGAGTATTGACGACGCCGCCGAGCGTATTTTATACGAACTAACCGGCCTGCGCGACCTGCACATGCAGCAGTTTCATACCTTTGGCGAAGTTAACCGCCACCCGCAAGGCCGCGTAATTACCGTTGCTTACTACGCGCTTATCCGTATTAACGGGCAAAAAGAAGTAAAACCTGTTACTCAATATGCTAAAACCGCGTTTTGGCACCCGGTAAACGAATTGCCTAAGCTGGCTTTTGACCACAGCGAAATCTTTGAAACTGGCTTTAACAAAATTCGACGCAGGCTTAATTATCAGCCTATCGCGTTTGAGTTATTGCCGGAGAAATTTACCCTAACCCAACTACAATCGCTTTACGAAGCAGTGCTTAACAAAAAGCTGGACAAGCGTAACTTTCGCAAGAAAATGCTGAGCTATGGATTTTTGAAAGAACTGGACGAGAAGCAAAAAGGCGTATCATACCGTGCCGCCAAACTCTACAAATTCGACAGAAGGAAATATACCAAGATCTTCCAGAACGATCTGAATTTGGATAAATAGTTTGCAGTTGCCGGTTGGCAGTTTGCAGTAAAAAAAGCCGGTAAGTTAATTACCGGCTTTCTTTTTGTTTTTTAAGCGTGCAAACTGCAAACTCAAAACTGCCTATAACTGGCTTGGCGCCAATTCTAAGTGGTATTTAACCAGGTTATCTATAGGTGAGCGGATAATGTTACCAACCGTCATTCCGTTTTCGGTACAAACCTCTTCCAACACATTACGGAAATTGTAACCAACAGATCCTATACAGTTGAAGGTGTATTTTTGATAATCAGGGTAGTGCACAACCAGGTTTTTAAAGAAATCTTCGAAAGATGTACGAACCAGGTTGCGTGAATATTCGATATTTACAATGTTGTCATAAACAAACTTGCTGAAACTTGCGCAGAAACGGTTTGCACGTGGTTGTGTGTAAACAATCTCGTTGATATCATCGGGAGTAAGTTTAAAGGTTTCCCAAAAGTTTTTACGCACAGCCTCCGGCATGTAACCACGCAGGTAATCAACCAATAGTTTTTTACCAATATGGCAACCGCTGCCTTCATCGCCAAGGATGTAAGCACCCGAGTCGATGTTATTGATCACTTCTTTACCATCGTAAAGGCAGGTGTTTGTACCTGTGCCTAAAATAGCGGCAAAGCCTTCGTTGTTGCCAAGCAAAGCTCGGGCAGCAGCAAGTAGGTCGTGGCCAATGTTGATTTTAGATTTTGTGAAAACTGCCGACATGGCATCCTCTACGATCTTTCGCATCTCGGGGGTAGAACAGCCTGCGCCGTAATAATTCACCTCTGTAATGTTGTCTTTCTCAAGATCGGTTGGCAGGCTCTCATTCAACGATTGAATGATGTACTCAGTGCCCGAAAAATAAGGGTTGTAACCCTCGGTGTTGAAATACACCTTTTTACCTTCTTCGGTAACCAAACACCAGTTTGTTTTGGTGGAGCCACCGTCAGCAATTATGATCATAAAATAAGTTTTAGAAAAAAAATTGGGTTAAAAGTATGATTAACTTATTGTAAAAAAAACACTTCCTAACTTTAAAAAGTAAAATGGTTGTAAAGCCTAAGTTAAATCTATGTATATGTGCACAATACTTAACTTTTTTACCAAAAAATAAATTATGGTAAACGGCCTTATTAATAAGTTAAATCATAAAAAAATACTTGTCAGTTTTACATATAAAGCACTGTGTTAATTGCACAACGCCGGTTTATAATTGAATGCAATTATATGTAATATTTAACAAAAAATAATGGGTGGTTTTTTTTGTGACGATAAATATATATAATAATGGAAACAGGTATAGTGCTACTTACCCGTCTTACATAAAACAATGCGTTGCGACCATTTGATTTTTGGCGTGGAGTAAATAGGTTTGGTTACAGTTTTTGTACCTAACTGCCATTGTTATGCAGTACATTGTTTAATAAGCGCTACCCTAAAGCCATTTACAGACAAGGAGTTATAAGATTTGATAAAGGAAGGCAGGATAACAACACACGCGTTGGTACAACCGGCCTGCTGCTGTATTGCGATGGTGTTTTTATGCAATTTTTAGAAGTATTAGAAGGCCCCTTGCACAAGGTTACAGGAGAATAGAGATAGATAAACGATATAGCTATGTGCTAAAAATTGCGGAGGGGGTAGCATGAAAAGGCGCATTTTCCCCGACTGGGCGATGGCGTTCGAACGCAGAAAGGATGTCGATTTTGCAAAAGTTAAGCCTTTATAAGCCCGCGCAATATTAATTATGATGCTAACGACCGCCTCGAACCTCGAAATAATGTTAAAGGCCTTTCTAAACAGCCGCAAACCATAAGGTGCTAAATTGAATTTAGCTATTGCCTTTCCCAACCATTTTTAGCATATTTGCACCGCGAAAAAAACGCGATGGTCCCATAGCTCAGCTGGATAGAGCAACAGATTTCTAATCTGTAGGTCATAGGTTCGAATCCTATTGGGATCACCTCTTGGGACAAGCGATAAAATTTATCACTTGTCCCATTTTTTTTGCCATATAACTCCTTGTTTATCAGGTAAATAAAACTGAATATCTCCCCAGTTTTAGCGGTTCGAACTTTCAAATCCTCAAATGTGAACTTTTCGGGGTATATCGAACCAATCAATTTCCGTTTTCCGTAATGGTCAGACTCACAGTATATTGTATTGATGCAGGTTAGCTTTAATAACGCTGCATCCAACGTTTTATCGACCTCGCTCACGCTCATCTGATTATCCCGCAGATCACTTATCTTACTTTCCAGCACCATGATCTCCCGATCTGCTTCCACTTTTACTGCCCGGAAATCCGAGGCTTCTATATCATCATTCAATAACAATTCCCTGGCCTTGGTTACCTTGTTGTTTAATGCGGTTATCCGGTCGATGTACTGCTTTCTGCTGCTGCCTGTAGTTTGATGTTCGTTCTTATAAACGTCCAGTATAACTGATTTAAACAGCTCTGCGGCATCAGGATTTAATACGTACTGTTTTAAATGCTCCTCGAAGATGCTGTTTGCTTCTTCTGCCCTTGTCCTATAACCGCAAGTGGAATTGCAATGGTAATAATGATAATGAGCGGTTCTACCTTTTGATGCGCTCCCTGTCAAAACCTTTCCGCATTTAGGGCAAGTAATAAAGCCTTTTAAAGCCAGCATATCCTGGGTCACTATCTTGGTCTTTAATCTTCTTTTACGGCCTTCCAGCACATCCTGAACCTCGTAAAAAACACTTGGTTTGATTAGTGGCTCATGTAAGCCGTCTACCATATAGCTTTCTTCTTCTTTCAGCTGAGGGATAACGATCTTACCGATGTAAACGGGGTTCCGTAAAGCATGCCAGAAGTTATTCTTGCTGCAAGGCAATCCTTTGGCCTTTGCCTGCCGGTAGATTTCCACTACGGTGTTTTGACCGATGCTTAACTCATCAAATGCCCATTGCAGCACCGATGCTGCCGGTTCATAGGGTACGATTGTTTTCCTGCCGCCATCTAAAGTCCGGTTCTTGTAACCTATGGGTGCAGTGGCCATGTAACGGCCTTCTTTCCTCGCCCTGCGCATCCCGTAGAAGACGTTCAAGGCCCGCCTGTCGTTCTCAATTTCAGGAGCTGGTAAATAGATCGCCAGCATCATTTTATTCTCGGGAACTTCCATATCGAGCGGCTGCTCGATAGCCTGCGGTTCTACACCCAACTTCTTGAGAGTGGCGATCATTTGGTAGGCATCAGGCGCGTTACGGCTAAATCGGTCCCATTTGGTGAATAGCACCAGGTTCGTCTTATTCTTCTGCTGGCGCAGGAAACCCAACAACTTTGTCCATTCCGGGCGGATGAACGTTTTGGCAGAATGATCCTCAAAAATGATCTTTCGTACCTGTATCTTGTTGATCTCACAGTATTTCAACAATACTTCTTCCTGGTTACGTTGTGAGTAACCTTTGTCAGCCTGTTCATCGGTGCTGACACGTATATATAAATCTGCTATTTTCATGTCTTAAAGTTCTGATTTACAAGTAATTTAGCTAAAAAATACATCATATCCAAGACTTCTTCCGCTTTTTTTTCATCAATATCGAGCCCTGATTTTTTCAGGATCTTTACCGCTTCAGTTGAAGTTATTTTCCGCTTTTCCTTTGTTGCTCTCTCCATTGCTTCCCGTTAAAAGGAACAATGATGGCGGATTTAGGATATGCGGTATGACAAGCTTTTCGGTACTACCGATTAATAAAGTTTGGTTACGGCCTTTTAACACAGGTAGCCATTACTCCGCTTAAACAACCGGGAGTGCTAAGCCGCTAAATTGTCAAGGGTGGCCGCCATACCCCAAAATAACAATCGCCATTTACATGCCCTTTACGATTTTGGGGCTGAGCTAACTTTGTGAGTGCGGTGTAATGCAACGATAGGGATTCATAGCAGCTTTCTTTATTAGTTTAGCTTATAATTTATAAGCTTGGGTTATAGGATTTGTCACTCTTTTCTTTTCAGCCAGCTTTCGGGGTTTGCAGGGGTAACGAGGTAGGAGTTACTCCTGCTTTCGCAGCGAGGCTGGCGGCGAATGAATATAGCGTGGATACGCGTGATGTAATAAGCCGCTTGCCGCAGCTGCATTACTCCAAAGAATAACTACAAAGTATTCATCGACAAATGTTTTTCATAAACTTGCTCTACCACGACCAATAGCCGTTTAATATAAGGCAATAGCGTAGCTACAGAATGATCGTCTATCTCGTAGCTGTCTTTATACCTCACATTGATGTAGGCATGTTTTAAAACATTAAAAAGTTGCAGGCCCTCCTGGTTGCCCAAATCAAAAACAGCTGCTATATCCTGCGTAAACATCCTTGTAATGTTCACTAATGTAGAGAGGTTATGGATGTTAGTCGTGTAACCGTTTACGACCCTGATAATGGCAATCAAAAAACATTCGGCGGCTTGTTCTAATGAGAAAAGTGCAGGCTTATCAGCTCCGATTGACAGGTAGTATTCCGCACCTTTCAAAAAACCTTTGCCCTGCTCCATCCACCGCTGCCAGATGAATAGTTCTTTTTCCCTTAAGCCGCGAGCCATTACTGTTACAGAAGGTAAAAGCAATTCACCTGAAAGGTAAATTACAGGACATCGTAAAGCATTGCTAAAAAACAAATTATCGCCACTGTATCTATTCAGTCTTGAAGGGCGATGCACTAAAGCGCTAACAGATGTGATTTGACGGCAGCTTTCCTCAATGGTGCTTGCTATGCATTGTAATTGCCTTTGCTCGTTATCATCGATTAACACCAAAAGAAAGATGCTTCCTTGTGCCACCGGCGGCTGGCCTAAATAGATGATCGCCTGAACAGAGGAAATTTTATGCTTAATTTTTGCCACAAGGCTGCTCATCGTTTCCTGCTGATGGCTTCCAATAGCTCTATTTAGATGGTAAAGGTTTACACCATTATTGTCTATTAGATTATCATCGCCCTGGCCAATAGAATCTTTAATTTGTAGTGAAGATACACCAGCAGATTGCTGATGGATTTGCCATGCCGCATTGTAAAGCTTTTGCAGGTTTTCATATACCCTGATTAAATCTTTTGTATCTATGAACTCATTGGCGGCATTAGCAGATAATCCAAATTCAAGCCATTGGTACAAGATCGCCCGGTAGGTTGAAAGGTTGTAATCTTCATAAACTTGTTTAAAGTCAAGGTAAGGATTGTCCGCTTTTTTAAAAAATGGGTAACTTTTGTCTTTTAGCAGATAAGCCGCTTCGAGCAGGCAAATATTTAGCTTGTAGAAATGAAGTAATTCAGAGGGGCTTCCCTTGTCACCCTTAAAGTATTGGTCTTCTAATATGCACTTACGCCATGTCTCCAACCTTTCCAGGTGGCCGGGCAAACCGTCCACATCGAAGAAATCAGCGAGTACAGTAAAAGGGTTGATTATTTCAGCAGGCTTAAGATTAAGGGTTTCATTACCGCTATTTTCATTGCATACCATGATTACAAGATTAAACAGGCCAGTATTAACCTGTCAATCAAAGTACGTGCATGATCTCACCGTACCGAACCATAGCAAATTGTATTTTACAATGGCACTGTTGTTTGTTACATTTACATTTTAAAATACATTTGACCTATGGCAGAAGCAACTATACATATCGGCAGAAAGATCAGTAAAATCCGGGAATTGCGCGGAATGAAGCAGGAAGCTCTTGCCGCTGAATTGGGTATCAGCCAACAGGCTATATCTAAAATTGAGCAAAGTGCTGAAGTAGAGGATAGTGCGTTAGAAAAGATAGCTAAAGTATTGGGGGTTATGCCGGATGCGATTAAGAATTTCAGCGAAGAAGCAGCTCTTAACTATTTTAATACATTCAATGATAACAGCACAGGTGCTTTTAATAATTTCAATTGTACATTTAATCCGATTGATAAGGTTGTGGAATTATATGAGCGTTTACTTGCCAGCGAACGTGAAAAAATCGAGCTGCTGAAAAAACGACAATAGATACTCCTGGTTCTATTATCTCTTTCGTCCTTTAGATACCTGTTTATGTGCGGTGGCGGCCTCCATGGCGTCAACTACCTCTGCGCACCAGTCAGGGATTTCTTCCGCTGTATGAATGGTTATTCCATTGGCAATATTTATCAGTACCTGCGGCTGTGTCTCTAATTGCGGTTTATTATTTATACCAGAAATGAGCATCACCCGGTCGAAACGATCTGCTATTTTAAGTAGATTTTTGGGGCCTTCTTCAAAATTGAACTTGATATTTTCTGTGTCTACAAAGTGCCCTTTTTGTTTTACCCGTAATGCTACCCTATCTATCGAAGTAGCTATATTAGGTAGAAGCATATAGATCAAACGCGTTTCGTAACCGGCCTGCTTGAATATTCCCACGCTACCAAGCAAATAATCAGTTTGCAGGTTTGTCTCCACGGTTAGGTGCAGCATTTTTCCAAGTGCTTTACCTTGAAAGTTGATGTATTCCTTAGTAAGTACAGACCCGATTGCATCATCCGAAATATCAGGATATTGCTTTTCTATTTTATATTTCTGTACGTCAGGGTCGAAGATTAACGCGCCAGGGCGCGAAAAAATCGCAGAAAACGTGCTTTTACCGGCACCATTCGGGCCCGCTACTACAGTGAAAATTGGCATTAACTATCGTTTATTAATCAAATGCTCTTTGCCGGTTTGTAAATCATATTGTACTACTTCCTGGCTGCCGTCTTTATACTGATGAACAAAAGTGTTTGGAGTTCCTGCGGGATAAGATAGATACAGCCCATTGTCCAGTGCATTTTTTACTACCTGTTGTGCAGGCGATGCCAAATATTGTGAAAACTGTGCAGGGCTCATTTCGAAAACATCCGGGTGGCTGAGATCATCCATTAGCTTATAAAGCTCACTGGCTTTATTAATGCCATATTTTAGTGTTTCCCATTCTTCTAACGGAAGGAACACGCCTCGTGGCTTTTTCCCATTATCAAGTATTACTTCCATATGAGTGTTTTTAGATAATAGTCAAATATAATCATAATTAACAAATGCTTTAACGTCTGTTCGTTCGTGCCTGCTTTTGTTTTCTACGATTCCGGCCCAGAATTGCCTCATCATCAATATCGTCACTTATTTGAATGCCGCCTGTAATATGCTGATCGAAATCCATATCAGCACCAGTATGGTCAATATCCAGATGACCCTCATTTGCTTTTGATTCATCAGTTCTACGCTCGATAGTTTCCTCTTTACCTCCGCTAAGGCCTGTTGGTCGTCCAGCGACAGTTGATGTATCTGGTGCAAGGTTTTCAGGAAGTCCGTCACCTCGTCGTTCATTACCGGCGGATGGTTGGGTTTCCCCGTATCTTGCTTTTGTTCTGTCGTTTGCAAGGCTAACCGCCTGGCTATCTCGGTCTTGCTCATAGTCGATATATTTGATCAGTTCCGCCCATTTAAAGCGGTTGCCTAATGCTTGTCCCTTGATCTTAAAGTCATTGATAAAATAAGTGATACCGCTAATCCTTCCGGTACTTGCCTGGTTAAATAAAAGGTAGATGCCACGCTTTTCACATTCTTCGATAAAGCGATGTAACGGTACGCCGTGGGTGCCTACTAATGGATTAAGTAAAGCCTGCAATACACTTTTATCAGATGGATGGCCTGTCCTGATCGACTTTTCAATTTCGTTTTTGGTTAATGAACGCTGGGTTGCCAGTACGGGCTTGCCATTTGTTACATGGTTACTGTGTCCTATTGCTTTGTTGTTACCTTGTTGCTTTGATCTGTTGGTATTAGTGTCTAATGATCTATTGTTAGGGTGATCTTTGGGTATATTGTTACTCCGTTCTGAGGATATGTTGGTATGGCTATACTTTGTTATACCGTTATGCTGATCAAATGGTATAAGGTTATATTGCTTTTCTAACCTGCGTAAAGTTGACTGGCTTTTATGATAGTTATTACTGTCGGATACCACTTTGCCGTCGTAGGTGATCCGGTTAACCAACAGGTGGACGTGAGGGTGGTCTGCATCATGGTGCCGCACGATCAGGTATTGGTTATCTTCATAACCCATTGCTTTCATATACGCCAAAGCCATATCCAGTAGGCATTCATTAGTTAATTTATCCGGGCGTTCTTCTTTGGAAAAATTAAGGCTGGTATGCCACACGTATTTGGATAATGCCGGGCGTAATTCCCGGATCAGTTCAACTTCCTTTTTAATCATACCCGGAGACAGAGAAGAAAAGCTGGTTGCCAATAGTTCGGCACGTTGCCTCATGTCAGGGTGATCCATTTTCTTTAAGTTATAGCCTAACGCGCCCATAAAGTTGGAACCGAACTTTTCAACTGCGACCATCTAACAAATGGCCAATGATAGATTGTTGTTGAACCAATAACCGGTTGAGCAGATCTAATAGTAACTGCGTGTGGCCTTTGTACATGAACCCGCTGTTGGCTCTACGGGCGAGCTGGTTAAGATTATTCCCAATACGGTTTAATTCTGCATAAAGCTGTAGGTCTGATTTCGGCATCAGCTGCCTGGGAAAGTTTCCTGTGAATAATTTATCCCTGACCATGACACCAATGGGTTTGCCACTGCTTTCGCTATACGCCTCCAGTTTTTTATGTTCCGTCTCCGTCAACCGGAAGACGATTACTTTTGACAGCTTATGTTCTTTATCTTTCCTCGGCCTACTCATTACTAAATGATTTAGGCCAAAGCTGCGGGATTGAGCAAGGTATAGTTGACAAGGTGTTAGGTAGTACCGATAAATAAATTACGGCAGAACACAAATTAAAGTGCTTCTATATGGAATGCTGAACCTGGTGAAGTATTTTCCAACCCGATGATAAGTGAAGCGAACCCATCGGCAAGTCGTTTTGGTATCACCAAAACATAACTTGCTTTGCCTTTGAAGGTTAGCATTTTACCGTATTTGCAATATTGTAAAATTGACTGTGATTGTTTAATTTTTAAAAAATAAAAACCTTGTCCATCAGCTTTCACAATCCAGTTAGACAATCCAATTTTCAAGGCAGACTTTATCACAGGACAAAAAACGCGTTGAATTTTTCATTTCAGCAAGGTGTCCTTAGGCCCGTCGAAAGTTGAATACATCGACAACACCCCGTGTCAGACTTTTCATTGATGATAGCTTAGGATTGAAAGAAGAAATTTGGCATCTGGTTTATTGAGAGTATAAAAATTCAAATCCGATCATTTTGCACTGTTACAAATTGGTCGACACGAGCGAAAATCTTGTTCATTATCAACCCAAGGAGGGGTAATAATAAAGTTTTAACTCATATCTATTTGTTGACTTATACGCCGATTTTTGATTTAATCTTTAATATGGCAGGAATTGGTAAATTATAAAAAGACATTGCTTCTGGGCTTGTTAGAATAAGGGAGAATTTAGACAACAAGTATTTTAACGATGCGAGGGTTTTCTCGTTTTTATGATTCCTAAAAGCCAAACACGTGTCCAGGACGTAAGCCAAAAATGTGCTTTGGATTGCCACTCGCCGCCCTTAAGACCTGTAAAGTTAAGTTACAATGCGGTAAAATGGTTTCTATTAAAAAGTCAAAATTTATAATTTACTTCAAATAAGATGAAGCGTCCCAAAAGGCGATATTGTTCAACCTGTTTTGAGTAAGCATTAATATTTGCACTGACATAACGATCACTGTTTAATAAATTTTTTCCTTGCAAACCTAATGTCAATTTACCTCTCATTACTTCATACTGTCCCTTCGCGTTTATAAAGAAGTTTTCATGAGTTTGCGCTTGATCTGAAACAAAATGGTAGTTTTCCAGATTGACTTGACCCGTAAAAGACGAAGATAAGTTGAAATAGCAATTCATAAAGCTTCGAAACGTATGGGCTTTTTGAAAATTATTATTCAACTCTACGGATGTACTGTTGTATCTGCTGTACACCAACCCTATCTCGGAATTAAAAAATCCTTTGAAGGCTGTTTTTAATGAAATGTCGCTTATTAAAATATTTGAACGGTTATGATAAATATCTCCGTTTGCTTGATAAGCACTATTGGTTGTTGTATAATTTTCTCTCAATTTGATGGTTGAAGAAAGTAAAGGCAGGAATTTATTAACTCCTATAGCATAAATATAATTAGATAGATCATTTTCTAGTGGTGAGCGACTAATTACATCGAAGATATTGCTTAACTGTACTTCTGTCAGATAACCGCCCTTTGTGCGTAAATAAACAAGCGTAGAAAATGCCGTAAACCCATTTAGAACATCGTTATAGTTATATGTGAACGTACTGGTTAGTGTATGTATAGGAGATAATGGAGCCTCGCTGCTCTTTAAAGTTCGATAATCAGTCAATACATAACCGTTAAACAATGATGTTATTTCTTGAAGCGTTGCATTGTAACCAATCAATGTTGAAATTGAATGGTACCCTCCTTTCCAGGCGAGGCCTAATCGCGGCGTTAAAAAAAAGTAATTTTTGTTAATCTGATTTTTTTCGCCTTGATTAAAATTAATGTTTTCCATTGTTGCTTCCGCTTTTCCAACAATTTTGAAGTTTTGCCAAATAGACTTTATCGTAGAAAGTGAACCATAATAACTAGTACGATCAAGTATTATATTATTTTGAAATGGATTTAATAGGGGCGTTGGACTAGTCTGTGTTCCGTTTGTATCTGCAAAAAGATTGGATAGCAGCTTTGAACTTTTATACCTAGTTCCAACTTCTATCCCATAGTTGTCTGCGTCGCCACCAGAGATAAGCCTGGCGACTGCATTACCCATTTTAACAGGGTATGAGGCAAATTGCTGCAATCCAATCTCGCGTAAATTTGATAGCGGTAGCGATCGGGTGGCTGTATGAATAACGTCGAATTGTTGTGAATCTTTTACAGTATAAAATGAACCCGCAAAAGAAAAAACTTTTGTGTCTGAAATTCTATCGGTAAGTTCCAACCGGTGGCTTAACGTTTGGTTTAAATCATATAATGAATTACTGAATTGATTTGAATTTGATGCAATTATACTTTCACCATTTGTTCGGTTGTATTTAGCATTAAAGGCATAGTTAAAAAGAAAATTGCTTTTAGGCTGATAGGTTACATTAAGATAGCCATTTGCCCGTAATGGCAAAAGCTGAGTTTTGCTGTTTTCAAAATAGTGTATAACCGAATCATTAAGAACGTAAAATTGGTCGCTAGTCCGATCAAACGAATTTTTATCTCCAATAAGATACATCAATCCCTTTACGGTTATTTTGGTGCTTAATCTCGAAAGGAAAGTAATGGAACCTAATTTAGTCCTGTTGAGGTTGGTCTGATCATCTTGAAGGCCTTGGGGCTTGGAAATTCCTGATTGGCTAATTAGTTTCTCTGTGCCACGGTCTTGTTGATTAAAGTTATCAGCGTTTGTTTGTCCGTTAACGATAAATGGTAGGGGATCACGCCCGATATTGTTAGAGTTTAGAAAAAGAAATGCCTTAGTTTTTTTATAAAAAGATATACCATTTGCGTTAATCTCGTGTCTTTTACTCGTTCCACCAGCAATATCTAAATCTCCGAATATTACTTTTTTTCGATCTTTTTTAATGGTTACATTAATAACTTTGTCATTTGAATTTACAATGCCTTTTAGAAGTGGATTTTCAGTATAGCGATCAATTATTTCTACTCTGTCAATTACGTCCGCAGACATATTTCTTGACAGCAATGTATAATTATTATCAAACATATTGTCACCTTCCACCAATATAGTTTTTATTGATTGGCCATTTACTGTTATTTGACCATCTCTCGAAACATCAACACCAGGTATGCGCTTGAGAAGGTCTTCTGTAAGTCTTTCATTTTTATTTCTAAAAGAATCGGCTTTAAAAGATATCGTATCTCGACGTAAAGATACTTTTGGCGGTGGCGCAGTTATTCTTACCTCCCGAAGCTTAAACGAATTGGATAGTAGAATGAAGTTTTTTTGAAAATTGTTCATACGACTAAGCCCCATTACGGTAAAGCTACTTTTGTTGTAGCCCAAATAAGTGACGCTAACTATGATCGTATCTTGATTTTTTGGAACATCAAGAGAATACGAGCCGTTTGCATCCGTATTACCGTAGAGAATTATTGAATGATCGTCATGTCTGCTTACAGTTACTGTTGCACGGCTTAGCCCTTTTCCGGCAGAATCAGCAACAGTACCAGTTATCTTAAGGATGCCTTGTGCGCTACTTCCAAAGCTAAAGAGGCATAATATAACAAGATATAAGTATGGCTTTTTACTTGTTTTCAAAAACAGTTTCAATCGGGTGATAATTAGAGTTGACTTCGGTCTGTATGCCGTTATTGCCGGAAGATTGCATGAACTTTGCTACTTTTTTGCCTTGAACGTCCCAAGCATTGCGATATTCATCTAAGGGAATACGTTTGCCCTTTGCTTCAGATAGTGGCGGTATGACTGGCTGCTGAATAAGTGGAATTTCAACCGATTGAAATAAGAATCGTACTTGCTTGGTGCTGTCGTTTGCTTCAATAATTAAACCAGGCAACCCCTGTAACTTCCATGGGCCGGCGGATACGGGTATTTCTTCGCAGAACCAAGCCTCATAATTACGACCTCTAAAATTACAAATAGCTTTGATACAATTTAATTTACCAATGTCTTTTTTATCTTTTGTTATTTTCCATGAAATTCTTGGAAGATTCTCTTCGCTCATTAGAGGTCGACTAAAGACAAATTCTCGCATGTAAAGTTGCCTTTTTACGAAATCAGTATAAAATACTTCCCCCGTTAAATCAGTATGCGGCGGTAAGGTTATTGTGCCCCGTTGAACCTTTTCTGTTGTCAAAGCTTTAGGATTAGGCTTTGGCATTGTAAAAGGAGAAAACTTATTGTCAGAATTCAATAAAGAGCTGCGGTAAACAAAATAGGATTGCTCCTGATTAAAATATAGTAGGGATTCTTTACCGACAGTATCAATTTCTCTCACTGCCGTGTCTAAGTTAAGTACAAACTTGTAGGTTATTTTACCGCTCCAGGTTTGTGCAAAAGTTTCTTTAAAAGAAGAGCAGAGTGCAATAACAAAAATTAAATAATATTTAGGTACGAACTTTTTCATCAAAATATAAAGTAAAACAGCAGCCATCACTCTAAGGCGTTAATTACGCAAGACTAGCAGCGAATTTAAGTGCATCGATAACCTGTCCTGCTGTGGTAATAGCGTTTTGTTCGGCAGCTGCACAAGTATCGCCATATCCTCTAACAGTTATGCTGAAAGTGTCAGTCATTCTAACTGTTAAAATAAAGATGCAATCTTGAACAACTTGCTTTGATTTTACTTCGCTCTTTGGAGCAACATATTTAATGTTATGTTTGGTAGATGTGGTTGATTTAGCAAAAGATGTACCCAATCCAACTAATAAGAATGATACTAAAAGAATAATTTTTTTCATAAGATTTGTTTTAAAGTTTAAGTGAATTTCGCTTTTGAGCGATGGCTGTCGCTGAAAGCAAATATAATAATTAAATTTTAAATTATAGGCAATTTCAACTAATTATAGATCAGTTTTTTAACTGCCAAAATAAAATACACCTAAAAATATATACGTTCGATTATATTCTATATTTTGTTATTAAGAGATTAATTAATGAAAAGTTGTAGCCCTAACTAACATAGGTTAGGTTACCTGATCTTCAATTTCACCGCAATTTATCAAATCTTCATAAACAATGTGTTACAACAATAACCATATAAGAAGTGCACGGATTCGATACAGTTATGTTCGTAATTATTACACCCTGATTAAACTGTGAGCCCTAAAATTTAAAAACTGATCCTGCTTGAAATTTTTTTAGGCGATAGAAAAATGGAATCTCAATTTTACAGCATTAAAAATCGTATAATAATTTTAATTGTTTAACGAAATGGTTCGAATTATGTCCAGTCTGGGGATGAAACCTTAGCTTGTCGAATATAAAATCTTACTATATATCATAACATTGAGCCCTCTTTTCCCGATATTGTAAATAACTGCTGTTTCTTCGCCCTGCAAGCCTATCATGTCATGCCATTAAATTTAATATGATCGAAATTTCATGCTTGCATGCTGAAAAAACTGAATTTGCCTGCTCGCTATCAAATTCTTCTAATTTTTCCAATTGCATAGCGATCCCGCCAAGTATCTGGAGCCCTGCCGATACGGCAGTTCCGTATAGTTTGTGGCCCATATTCTTGATACCTTTCATGTCTCTTGCACTGATCTGCTTTCCCATGACCTCCAGCGATTGAGCCAGTTCCACTCTAGTCAGATCAATGACCTCTTTCATCATTGCCTGGTCGTCTCCTATATATTTCCGGATCTGTTCCCGGTCGAAATGAACTTCTTCTTTAACTGATCCGTCAGCCCGTTGAGGTGATAATTTGTTTTGTCCAAAGTTCAGCCATTTATTCATGACCGTTGCGATCATTTCTTCCACCACCGGCTTTACAATGAAATCATCCATACCTGAGGCAAAACATTTTTCCTTTTCACTTTTAACATTGCCTGCAGTAAGCGCAATAATGGGCACGTGCGTGCCGCGTTCCATCAGCCTGATCTTTTCCGTAGCCTCGTAACCATTCATTTCCGGCATCTGTACATCCATCAAGATAAGGTCGGGCAACTGTTTTTTACAAAAGTTCAATGCTTCTATCCCATTATGGGCCTCCAGCAAAACGGCGTTAGGTGCGATCCTTCTGACAATTGTACGGGCCAGCAGCATATTGACCGCGTTATCCTCTGCCACCAGGATGGTGATGCGGTTTTGGGTTGTCTCCATTTTTGGTTGGTTAGGTTCTGTTTCGGAGAGCGCCCCTGCTTTTTTATACAGGCGGGATAGGGTACTGTACAAGTCCTGCATTTTGATTGGTTTTACCATCCGGTGGCTGACCTGAAACTCTTCGCATGCCCTGATCACTTTCTCGTCGTCTGAAGAGCTATATAACAGCATGATCGGCTGTTCATCAGCAGTAGCATAAAAGTTCTCCCTGATTTTTCTGATCGTTTCCAGGCCGTCCATATAAGGCATGTGGTAATCCATTAAGATCACATCATAATGTCCGCCTGCTGCGATCATCTGTAAGGCTTCCAGCCCGTTTGTCGCTGGGGTGCTTTCAATGCCTTTTAATAAAAGCATTTCCTGGAGGATCAGCCGGTTATTGGCATTGTCATCTACGATGAGCACGTTTTTGATGAGTTCCAGGTTTTCCCAATGTTCCGGCTCGCCTTGCTCTGCTTTAAGGTTAATATCAAAATAAAATATACTGCCTTTTCCTTGCGTACTTTCCAGTTGCAGCCTACTGCCCATTAGGCCCAAAAGTTTGTTGGAGATCGTCAACCCCAGCCCTGTACCGCCATGTTTCTTGGTCGTAGAACCATCTTCCTGAGAGAAGGCATCGAATATCTTCAGTTGCTTGTCCGGTTTAATCCCGATCCCGGTATCGCGTACAGCAAATCGCATGGTAACCTGATCGGTCTCCATAGAGAGTGCGGCTATTTTTAATTCGATCTCGCCGTGTTCTGTAAATTTAGAGGCATTGCTTAATAAGTTGATCAAAATTTGCTTGAGCCGCACAATATCTGTCCAGATGAACCGCGGCAGATCTGGCGGAATATTCAGCAACATTTCCAGGCCCTTGGTCTGGATCTGATAGGTGATGATATCGGTTGCCTGTGCGCCAAGTTCATACAGATCACACTTTTCAATTTCCAGTTCCAGCTTACCGGCTTCGATCTTTGAAAAATCGAGGATATCATTAATGATGCTTAATAAGGCATTGGCTGATTGGTTTACAATGGTAAGATACTGTTGCTGGATCTCGTTCAACTGCGTTTTTAACATCAGGTCGGTAAAACCAATCACGCCATTCAGCGGTGTCCGGATCTCATGGCTCATGTTTGCCAGGAACTCCGATTTCGCCACGCTGGCTTGTTCTGCCAATATTTTTGCGTTCTTAAGTTCTTCCTGCTGCTCGACCATCTTGGTAATGTTTTGCGTATACACCATCGCACCACCTATAGCGCCGCCAGCCTTGTACCAAGGTCGCATTTCCCAGGTAATGTACCGGTTTTGATCTGTTCCGGCAGTCGTAAAGAATTCTCCTTCTTTTTTTTCAATCGCGCCGTTCAGGATTCTTTGATGCCTTTGCCTGGATTCGGGGCCCAGATTAGGGAACGCTTCATAATAAGACATGCCTATAATATCGCGATCCTGAAGTTTATAATCTTCCAGCCAACAATTACTGACCGCGACGAACCGCATGTCGTTATCCAGCATGGCCACCGCAGCGGGAGCATGCTTTACGAAAGCAGCCAACCTGGATTTTTCGGTCAGCAATTCGTTTTCGATCTTTTGCCTTTCGGTAATGTCTATGGCATTGCCGATCACATAAGGGTCCCGTCCGGGGTTGTTTTCTAAAACATTATTGAACATCCAGGTATGCAGCGCGCCGTCTTTATGACGTGTAATCATTTGCGCTTCCAGGTGACCTTTAGCTTGAATAGCCAGAAGATAACCTTCTAAAAGATGATGCCGCTCTTTTGGAATAATATCGAATAGGCTCATCTGCATAATTTCTGACGTTGTATAACCGAGCATAGCTGCGCCGGAAAGATTAACGGTCAGGAAATTGCCTCGTATGTCGTGTGTACACATCAGTCCCTGGGAATTCTCAAAAAAAGCCCGTAGCTTTTCTTCGCTGATCGCCAATTCCTTTTCTCTCGCCTTTTCATCGGTTATATCCCGCCCGATCGCAAACAGGTTGTCCTTACTCCGTTCCGGAGTCACCGTCCATGCCAGTAACCGGTAACCGTTATCTTTGCTCTGTATACGAAGGAGAAAATTGATCGTGCTTATTCCGGTAGTGAGCTTAAGGAGCTCGGCCCTGGTTAATTCCAAATCATCCGGATGAATGAATTCAAAAAAAGATGTTTCAAGTAAAAACTGCCGGTCCCAACCCAAAATTTTAGTGAAGGCGGGATTTACTTTTTTCAAGTTACCGTCCGCTCCGGTGATACAGATCAGATCGTCAGAGAACAGGAATAATTTTTCAAAGTTTCGCAACTCTTCCTTTCGCCGCCTTTCGATGATCAGCATCATTACTTCCTCCGCAAGAAGTTGTAACGATCTTCTTTGTTTAGCTTTTAATTTATTGGGGTTGCGGTCGATCACGCAGAGCGTACCCAATGCAAAGCCATCGGGATCAATCAGCGGATACCCGGCATAAAACTGAAGCTTAGGCCCGGCAGTAACCAGTTCGTTTTCTTCGAACCGCTCGTCTTTAGCAGCATCTTCCACTTCAAATAAGCCCTCACCCATAATCGTATATTGGCAAAATGCCAGTTCCCGGGGTGTTTCGTCGATATCAAGGCCGATTTTGGATTTAAACCATTGCCTGTTTTCGTCAACCAATGACACGAGGGCTATCGGAACGTCACAGATCAGAGATGCCAGTTCTGTGATCCGGTCAAATTCTTCTTCGCTCAGGGAATTAAGTAGCTCATAACTGTGAAGCGCCTTTAATCTTTCCTTTTCGTTATGGGGTATCGGTCTTTTATTCACAGTATGTGTTTTAATTAGTAGGTGTTTCAGGAACTGTTAGCGGAAGATAAATCCGCCGTAAGGTTTAAAGTACTTTAAATGCTGATCTATCCTCCAGCGTACCCATTCTTAAACAATACCTGATTTCTATAAATGTAATAAAGAAATTTAGCTATCTGTTAAGAATGACTAAGAGCCTGTTTAAATTTTGTTCAATAGCAATTTTATAGCGGATATTTTAACTATGTTTTCAGACGTTTCCATCAGGAGTTCATGGCTGCTGCATAGTCTTCGGTCATTGTCGAACCAAGCAAACGTTCTTTCGATCACCCATCTTTTATGGACGGGCTAAAATCAGTCGATCTTCTCATCAGTTCGCATAACAACCTGAATTATGTACCCGAACTTGTTCTTTATCTGGTCGGCAATCTCCCCCCGATATCCACCGTCAGCAATAATAACCCGGATACTACACAGCATGTCTTTCAATATTCGCATTAGAAATATTACTGCTTTACTATCGTGGACATGGGCTACAGTAAAGCAGTTCCAGCCGTTTGATGTTATCCTGGCATGCCAAAGAAAGATCATTTGACGAGGAATCTCTATCTATGTAATTTACTTTTAATGGCTCATGTACTTTTTCAAAAAATCTAAATGAAAAAATTCAGCCTTCATATAATGTGATTTATAATCTTTAATAACCAAGTACTTTCCGAGTAGATAAAAAAATCAAATGCAAAATTCAGTTTAATGACATAGTAATTAATAAAATAACTACATTTTTATAAACTTAATAACTCAAGTACTTTTCAATAATTAGTGAAAATTTAAATTCGGCTTTGGTTATTATCAAAACGCAAGCAATTCTTTTAAAAAAATTTGATAAACTGAATATGCATGGTCTAATGCCGTCAAAGGCTGTAATCCACTGTCAAAAGTAAGATAGATCTGATTACCTGCCCAAAATGTCTTTTTGCAGCTAATATCCCTTATGCTTGTTTAGGGTACAAAACTAAGGGGGCCCGCGTCCATGCCCAGCTTACTTGCGCCGCTGCCTTTTGGTATTTCCCGATTATGAAGTCCTTTGTTATCCAACCTGGCGCGTTCTACACCAGCTGAGTATTTGATAAAAAAGTAGCCTCCAGCTACAAAGCCAATGTCAAAAGCAAGCTTCAGGAGCGAGAAAAGAAAATCACCAATACTTTTAAAACTGATAAAAATCCATTGCAGATTATCCAAGAGGGAATTTTTAAGGTCGAAACCGATAAAATTTAGCGCAATGCCAAAAGCTATCAAAATAATGCCTACAGTCATAGAGCGCCATCGTGCAAGATAATAGCTCTTGGTTGTTTCCGAAATACTGGCGTTTGGGTGTTTCATAAAAGGTTGTGTCGGCAAAAACAGGATCAATTATTCGAAAACTTACAGTGGCTCAGAGTTATCTTTAAGATACCAATCTAATTGCCTGAAAGAGATCCAATCTTTTCCAAATTGCGTTGCCTTTTTTACCACTATGAGTTCGATGTTCAAAGCTTTTCCCGATCCGTTTTCGGTGAGGTAATATTTAATTCCGGTGCTTTTATTTTCCCATACGCGATAGGTTAGCCTTAAACTATTTTCAGGTTTGACTTCGTTACCGTTCACATCTAGTTCAATAGAACCTTCGGGAACGTGTGTTCGTTTGAAAACCAAACTACCAATTTTCCCCACCAGCTCAATCAATTGATTGGTCTGTTTTTGATCATAAATGGTCAACTCGTAACCAACCAGGGTCTTTTTATTTTCAGCATAATGGAACACAACATGATCTTTATGCTGACCAGAATTACCCGAAAAATCTGTATTTTCAAAACGGAGCGCTTTCGGGTCGCTCGTTTTAAAAACTTCGTAGTTCAACAAAGTCAGATCTGAAGAATCTTTGGGTTCTCGTTTTATACCTTGTACTTTCATTAATTCCGGCAGGTTTTCCGTAAATAATAATTTGGCAAGATCAATCGGCCCGGTATAAGTATTAAATGCCTTCGTCGGGTTTTGCGTTTGTGCACTGCTCTGAGGGTTTTGCCCGCAGGCTGTTATCATCAGGAGGATACTTAAGCTAATCAATGTGTTCTTTAGTGTAGACATTGTTCGTTGGTTTAAATAGGTTTAAAATTTCCGCTTCAGTAGGGTTCATGTTTCGGAACATACCCAGATCATTCCAGGTAAAGCTGGTTGATGTATCCGACTCGCGGTTTTTACCGGTCACTAATACATGTTCCTGCCATTTAATTAGGTTACGGTTATTACGATAATAACTGACCGTTTTATCAGTTACCTGCCGGTCTTCTATATTCAGATAGCATTGCATGGCGGCAGCCGCGTCGCCGCGATAAGTGATCTTTTTACTAAAGCGGATAAGTTTACCGTCGGCGGCACTCGCCGCAGTAAGCTTACCTTTTTTGTTATAACGATACGTACATTTCCAGGTGTCGGTCATGTCGGCCTGGCTGCGCTGCGTGACTATGGTAGCACGTTTAACATATTGATTAACCTGAGGGGTATAACCTACTAAGGGTAAGGCATCCGCTATCGGGTAATCACCAATCGCATCGCCCAGTAAATTTAGTAAGGCCATTACAGAATGATTGGATGTGATTTCCTGTTTGAAAGTTTTGTAATAGCCAGGATAAAGGATATATCTGTCGTGTTGGTTAATCATTACAGCGTGCTCTGCATCTTTGAAATTGATCTGCAAAGTATCAGTGCTTAACTCGCCTGTACGCGTGGTGCGCGAATAAAAATAAAAGCCATCCTTTGCAGCCCTGATACTGTATGCCGTACCTGCCGAAACTCTACCTCCTCCAATGGTATAAACCGAGAGCAGGCTTCCGCTTATTGTTCTGCAATAAAGGAGCTTGGTGGTGTCGCTTGACGAGCCTTTGTTGGAATTTTGGTAATAACCATGCCATAATAAGTATCTTTAGTTTGGGCCACGCTTACGCTGTTTAGGCAGATTAGGAGTAATAAGCTATAGCAGGTTTTGATCATGGTTGTCAATATAACCACCTTTACACTTATTAGTTTTACCGCACCGCTTCAAACAAATAACCCTTGTATTTCAGATCTGCGTTCTTGCTGCCTCTACCGCGCCCCTGATGACATCTAAGCAGCGTATCTTTTCGCTTTCAGACAGCATCAGAATGATCCGGTGCGTTTCTGATAAGGTCTGAATAGTAACGACCCCATTCGTGAAAAATTCCTGTTTCATGTTCATGTCCTTAATATCATGGTAGTTTATGCTGCGATAAGTGTCAGAAAATAACACCCCGCCGCGTACGCCGCCACTCAGATAGCGCAGGCTCGAGCGGCCGATTTCTAACTGTATCTTTTTATAAAAGTCCTTTCGTATCCAATAATAAGCGAAAACCGCGAGTGCGATCGCTCCGACTAAGGCCCCCAACATTAACTCCGCCGTTTGGCTCCAATGCTGCCAAAAGTCTGCGGGCCGTTCCTTGTATAAATTCACGACAATAGATAGGAGCTCATAAAACGCTAAGGCGAATAACAACCCGAAAAATAAATAGCGCCATAAAGCGATGTAAACAACAGTCGTACCGTCAGCTCTTTTTTCGATCAAATCACTCATAGGGTATGACGGTGTAGTTTGTGAAGTTGAATAGCCATAACAGATGGTACTGCGCATTGTTCATAAAAGCCGCGTGTGAAATTTTAAATAAAAGAGCTGCTGATATTAGCGGTCTTTTCCCTAGCGAGGTGGCCGCCCGGTATCGGCTGTTTAGTTTGTACGTCGTACAAACCTTCCAAACTATAATACCTTTCATTGGTTATAGAAATACTTATAACAAATGATCGACCTTTAAAATCTATTACTTAACGATGCGTAAAGCAATTTTGTTCTTAATAAGCCTGGCCGTGCTAAACGCTTGCACCAGCAACGGTAAGCATTCGGGCAGTAATAAGGATACCACCGCCGTGCTCGCCAGTGTTCCAGCCCCGGACAAAGCAGCCGATACAGTAAGCAGACCATGCGAAGCCGGGCAAACACTGGTATACGAAGAGCCTGATGTTTTTAGCACCTACACGGAGGATAAGATGCGCGGATTCGGGATTGTCTCCTTCCAATTCGAGATAAATGACCGGCTTGATATTTTCTATCCCGATCTGTCAACCTTTGGCTTCCTGGTATATAATGAGGACGGAAGTTATTATACTATGGATATGCCAAAAAAAATACTGGCCCGCCGTGTGGTGCCTCAAGCTGATTTCGCTCAGTTTGACTTTGATGCGGAGGCTATTGATACCGATAAAGATTACTTGATTATATACGCTAATAAAAAAAAACTGATGGTAAAAAAAGCTGGTATCAAGTATACTTATCAAAAATGGGACGATTATGTTCGCTCCCAAACCATCGAGCTAAAAGACTGCAATTTACTGAACGGGTCAGCGCAGTATAAGGATATGGCATTTGATGTTACCCAAGTGGATGGCGACCGAATCAAGATAAAATCTAATAAAGACTGCGATGGGCCAGACGGTAAATTCACGCCAGCGGAGGGATGGGTGACGTGGAAGAAAGATGGAAACTTGCTGATTGATTTCGGCACCTGCGATTAAGTAAATGATAAATGCACACAATGCGAAAAAGATCAGTTAAAATTTATGCGGCAATTGCATTGCTATCTTTAATTTATAGTTGTAACCCAAAAGCAGGCTTGGTTATACAACCCATCGATGAAGAGTTTAATCATGAATATATCACCGGTAAAGGGTTGAATACAAAATTTTTCAGCACGAACGATGTGATGCAGTACTATCAGATATCAAACTATGATGATTTAGCAGATAATGAGCTGCTAACAAAGTTGGACAGCTTTGCAACGTCCAGTTTTTCAACACGCAGTATAGATCATATCCAAAATCTTACTTATCTGTTTTATGAAAAAAAGATGTTTGTCAATTACAGGGATCATTTGTATGAGTCCGCCAGAGAGGAAGAAAACAGGCATCTTATAGATTATAACGACGAGTTATTAGCCACTATAATCTTTGAACGGATAAAGGAAGACCCGAAAAAAATGTCGGTAAGGAAACTGCTATACACTAAGAATGGGCTTAAGCTGAAGACAACCGATACCATCATCGTGCGGTAATTTAAGTCTTCGGGTTAATTAAAAACAGAATGCTCTATCGAAAGTTGAGACCCTTTATTGACAATTTCGATCTTATTTTTGTTAGGCTGTTAAGGCGCTAATCTATTGCCTCCTATGCTGTTGTTAGTGGGTCACCGAGCCAAATGCCATAGAGCATTAGTGCAGAACCTAAGAACCAGATCACCGTAGCAAACTGCTTTAACCGGATTTGATGATCAATGAAGAATTTAATTGGTTGCCTGCCCACATTGGCGGCATTATTTTTTTGATGAAAGTTTATTATTGCATCTACCATATAAAAAGAGAACTGGTTGGCAAAGTTGATCATAGAAATGACGATTAGTGACATCATAGCCGAAATTAATCGCTCACTGGTAGCGTACTTCATGGGAATATGCAGCAACTTGACCACCAAGCCCAATCCCAAGAATAAAATGATGATCACGGGTATTAAGGCCGGAAAAGCTTTCAGCAGGAACGGACGTTCATATTTCTTTGACGCGAAAAACAATAAATATCCGTTTAAGCAGATCAATATCAACAAGATTAAATACCTCATTTACTTAGTTTTGCTGTTTAAAGACCACCGCCTTTTTCATTTTTCCATCCCAATAAACCGCGCTGATCTGCAAGGGGTACTCCGGCCCATTTAAATTTTTCAGGAGCATCCAAGATCCTTTGTTGTCCTTTAATCTACCGCCTCCCTTAACAAAACTCAATTGCAGGTTACCTTGGTTATCAGGCTCATTAGCTTGAGGTGAAAAAACCTGATCGCCAAATTTTGAATGAATAGTTACTTTACTGGCAAGCAGATAGCCATCTGCTAATTGCAAGGTCGTTTTGTTGCCATATACGGAAGCTTGGTATTTAATGAGGTCATAGGCTTTCTGCGCACTTGCCGGATTTAGGTAGCCAAGCGTAAACAAAAAGGTAACTAAGGTAAAAGTCTTCATGCTGAATGTATTGTCAAATTTACGGTCTGCCCGCTGATGCACAACAAGCCGGCACAACTAAAGTTGTAAGGAAATGGAGAAAGGGGTGTTTTAACGGTCGATTACCGATTGTGGGCAGCTGACCCTAAGGATTAAACACGTCGGAAATCCTTCGGAAGGATTCAAATGCCTGCGTCTTTCTGGGGTTGTCGCGGCAAATGGCATAGCCGGATGTGGTCGTTTTTCTTTATTTTTTAATCCTATGATTTAGCGCGTGGCCTCGTTAAAGCGTCCTTTATAAACCCGGATCAATCTTTCCAGCCGGCCTTTACTGATATCGAAATCGCTGATATCAATATTGACGAGTCCACCCGGATGCTGAAAGCTCAAGGTATATTTTACGCCTCTTTTACCCTGGTCTGTCCTTGTCACCTGCTCGTTAAAGATCAGGTCCCAATTTAAGAAACCGGTCTGCGCTGTGGTAATTCCCTGATTATGAAACACCAGTTCGGGATCTTTTTTAAACATCCATTTAAGTGCTATGAAAATCATGTAAAGCGGAGCAATAGCTATTACTATTGCTATAAGTTTCAAACTTAATTCTGCATTATTTTTTATAGCGAAGTAACCAATTACACAACCAATGGCAACGAATAGTAACCAAACAGGATATTAATGATCATATGCAATTTAGAATAGAATATTTGGGTAATAGCTGGGATATTAGGATCATCTTTAAAATCCGCCCGAAAACTAAAACGGTCTTGCAATGCTCGCCATTGCTCGCGTTCTTCTCGTGACTGGATCTGCAATTTATCCATTATGTTGCCATAAACGGGGCACAAATGGGCTTGTGCGGCCATAATCCTCAGCTCGTGTACATCGTCAACATTGTCAAAGGCCCATAACTTCCAGCGCGTTGTTGTTTTGCTCCAATATAAGAATGGCAGATAAAAGCACACCAATAAGCAAAATAATATTGCGCCAGCGCAGACCAGCCAGGCATTAGTAGTAAAAGGCGGCCCTTCAACTATTGCTATGCCGATCATTGCTAAAAAGAACATGCCGAAAAACAGACCCGCCATCATCAGGATGCGTGGTAGAAAGAGCATCTTCCGTCCTATAGAAAGGGCTTCATCAACGGAAATCAGGCTGGTTTTTTGATAGGTTGTCATAGCTGACCATATAACTCGTGTTAGACAAAACTGTTTGATTGAAAAGACCGCAATAAAAAGTTAGTTGATAGCAAATCCCTGCAATGTTTTCACCATCAGCAAGTCCATTTGCCTGTTTTTGCTTTGGGATGGAACGTTGGTTTTCTGCACTCCTATTATCTGATCAGCGTTAAAGGTTCAGCATTACTCTTTTTAAAAAAGAGCAGGGGTATCTGGTAGTCTTCGCCTTCTTTGGCATTCATCGCATGTAAAGCGGGTTCAAAGTTTGGTTGCACCAGAGCAACGATCTTTCCATTGCCATAAGTACATAATTGGGCGGTTCTGGTATCAAACTTTAAGGCTGTACCGGGCCGGGAAAGATACAACACGATATTCTGGTACTCTTTATGCGAATCAGCCGCCGTGGTGTAGGTCGCCTTTTCTATCTCACGTAACTTCAAGGCCATTGACTGCTCGAAAGCGCTAAAATTCTTCTTTTGCAGCTGGCTCATAACACGCTGATAAGCAGAAATTACTTCCGATGCAGGTAGGTGGCTCAGGTCGGCACCCTTTTGCCACCCTGCCAGGGTATAAGGCACTTGGGCATTAAACGTAAATTTTTGGCTGTTTTTTACAGCAGGAAAACTGGCGATGGGAACTCCTGTTTCGTCGGGCGCATCGTCAAACATTCTGGTGACCTTGAGTTGTAAGGAAGCCGCCGAGCTTAGTTTGGTTTGGCCTTTAAGGGGTAACAACATCGCGCTTAATGTTTGTGGGCCGCTGTGTAAAATCAGATGGTTGATAGGTGCCTCGCTGTCCGCATCTCCTTTGTCGGTATGGCTGAATGCCGGTACATCATTAACGAGTATCACAAACCGGCAGGCCTTACTGCTGAAAGCCACATGGTAGTCCGGTTGTAAATGGCTGACTGAAGCTTTAGGCTTTGAAATTTTTACCGGCTCATCGTTGCCGGTAATAAAGTGGTAGACTCGGGTAATATCCGCATCGGCGAAAGCGGTGAAGGCTTTGATAGCGCCAACCTGGATCAAGGAAAAGATTTCTTTTTTGCCGCTATGCGATTGTTCGCCGGACATAAATTTGATAAATAGCGTAGGCGAGATCCAGTAATAAGCGCGGGTATTACCATCGTCGCGCATTTTTTTGGTTGGCGCTTTATATGTGGCAAGCAGGTAATTGAGCACTTTGTTGGTTGTCACGGTGTTGTCGATTGCGATATCGTAATAAGCGATGATATCATTTTGAGCACCTATTTCTACGCTATGGTCAATTACGGCTCCGGCGATTGTAACTTTACCGGGGTTGGTGATCCGGTAACTGATCAGGCCTTTTCCTTCGCTGTTTTTTTCGGCGGCAATTCCTTTTAAAAAAGAACTGGCGTGTTCGGTGAATTTAATGTTCGCCAGATCGGGTTTCTGGGCGCAGGCGGCTTGGGCAATCAACAAAAGTAAGAAAGAATAAGCTTTTAACAGGTTCATAGGCTTTAGCATTGTTCTGTAATTAACAACAGCGTTAATGAGAACCTGTTTGGTTTTTAATTTTAACGAGTCTAATATATTTTTCGGAGCAGTCGCCCAGCGCCACATAATAATTCATCGAATTGCCATAATTCTGGATAGTGATGGTATCGCCGCTCAGTTGGCCACCCAGGCCTACTCGCTTTTCGTCCCCGTCAGATTCGGCATAAGTAATGCCCCCGAACAAGATATCGCTTACTTTATCCGCGCTTTGATCGAGCGAGAATTTGCCTTCATAGGTATGCTCAGGTGTAGTCAATTGGTATTGGTATCCTGCGCCCTTCTTAGTAATGATGACCACTATGCCGCAACCTTCTGTTTCTACATAAGTTCCAGAAATATCCGCGACTGGTGCGGTTTTTTCGTAGCGTAGAAACCGGCCGATGACACTATTTTGCGGGTTACTGATGACCATGTTAAATTTGCCGCCTGATCTTTGAAGCAAACCAATCGCCGTAAAAGTGTTTCCTAAAGGCGATTCGACCATCGAATCGATGTGGCTGTAAATTGCATGTTGTTTCTTTGCGCTGTCTGCAGCCGGTCCTGTAATGCTCACAGCTAAAAGCGGCACCCGGTCTTCAGCTCCTAGGCGGATCATGATCTGTTTGTTTTTATCTTCGAACGTGCACAGGTAACCCGAAATCATAATGAATTGCCCGATATGGTTTTCCAGCTTTTGTTTGGTAATGTCTTCAAGATCTAACGGTGTGATCAGCGCCTGTTTACTGTGTTCCCAATATTCACGCGTCTTAATGGCTGTGGCGCTGTAAGTAATCTTCTTGGTCTCGATAGATTCGATCTTCCAGCCTTTCGTAGTTTGTGTCAACCTTGCCATTTGCCAGATCTGCGTTCCGTCATTTAATGCGATTTTATAGCTGATAGCGCCGCTGCCGTTATTTTCAATGACGGTATATTTCCATTCCTGCCCGTTAAAAAGCGCAGCATTGTCTTGCCGGATGATGGCGATCTGCTCACGGATCTGCGGTGACACCAATTTTTCTGCATTGTCGTACTGCCGGGCCTGCAGCGCATCAAGAAAAGTTGTGGTCAACGTTCTCGGGTCGGGCGAGCATGCAGCGAAGAAGATCGCAAAGAGAGGATAAATGATAATTGATTTTTTCATGGTTTTGAATATACTTGGCTAATCCCTTTATAACCTATCAACTAAATCACTGATCAACCTTTCGATCTCTGCTGTGGAGTATCCATAACGATCATTGGTTCCTTCGGCCGGCAGTACACGTTGGTCAAAATGAATCTTGCCATCATTAGACCTGCAAACCATTACACCATCACTAAAATCAAGATGATGTGTAGAAAAAAATAAAAGATAATTCTCCCCGTTTTTATTGAGTTTTACCAATAACCGGTCACTTGCTAAAAGTAATTCGAACTTGATACCAGCTGACCGGAGCTTTTCTCTTCCTAATTCTTGAAAAGTTTCCCAGTACGAAGTCGGTGTAATGTATGTCATCATTGATTAAAACAGATTGAAACTAAATATGTTCTTTCTAAGTTATAAGAGGGATGAACGACGATCCATTGTATATCATTTCTAAATCGGCCGTATACGGCGACAAACAAACGCTGCGTATATATAACGGGCTGGATAAGATCGAAAACCAGTTTTATCATACCTTTAAGTTTGATGACCGGCAGGTGGTGATTACCCAATACGACGGGCAATGGGTGGATCTGGGCGGCAAAAATCCTAAGGAAGCCCACCGGCTAGGTCTCCTGTTAGAGCAACTTGACTCGGTTTACCACCCTGAAAAGGATTGGTTATACCTTAAAGCGTCAGACTTTAATAAGGAAATAGGCAATGAGAACCAATTACTTTATGATGGTGTAATCGGCGTTTATGGTGTAGAAAAGCAAGTAAGCCTCACCGTAAATGGAACCTTACTGACTTTTGATCTCCAGCGTATCATTAACGCCAGAAATTCGGGCCTTCAAAAAATACCGGCAAACCATTTGTACGAAATCCTGATCAACTACAATTTGGAGTTAAAAAAGCCGCCCTTGCACCTCATTGTCAGATCGCCTGATTTTAAACCGCTTTACGAATGCTATTTTGATTATGTGGTCACTAAGGACAGGCAAGTCTTCCTGGTAGGCGTTACCTTCGGCGAGTTTCAGCTTGGCCGGTATATGTCACAGTTGGTGGCGTTAATACAACTCCCATCGTTTTATTAAAACAATCTCCCAAAGACTATGGAACACAACGCCATGCAAGCCATACGCGCCGCCGAAAAGGTACTTAGTGACAAAAAGGTTAAATATGTCAACATCGATCCGCCGATGTTTAAAGAAAATATTTTTGAACAAGGTATGTCTGAGCGTACAGACGTTTGGGTAGTTCCTTACGTTTACATAGTTTTTCAGGATGAGTCCGCTTTTATTTATTTTAAGGATGTAGATCTTTCTTTGATTCACATTTTAACAGGACATGGTTACATTATGCCTTAATAATTTATGAAATACTGGTTTACCACATTTGCATTGTTCATCGGTCTGATAACCGTGAACGCGCTACAGGATGAACAAACCAAAGCGATTAGCGGCGCGGCCCGCGCAACCATTGACGGATCTGTATCCAATCAATAAGCTTCTGACCCACTTAAAAGTTTATTACCAGTTGATATCGAGGTATTAAAATTACACCTGTTTTTTCTTATATTGAATGTAACACGAAGTTACCCTATGCAAGAAACCGTAACAGAACTGTAACAGTCTCGCGTTTGCCATTTATAAGTGATTATTAATAAGCCATTATGCAGATTTAGGCTCTCCCTGTTAATCAGAGGGTCCCTGGTTCGAGTCCAGGCTCAGGAGCAACGATTTCGTCCCCAGACTGGGCTCGAACCATCTATAAAACGCCTGCGATTTGCTTTAGATCTTCAAGAAAGTGGTTCGAAAAAAATCCAATAGGGTTCACAGGAAAATGCCCCTTTAAGAAATTAGAGGGGCTTTTTTGTGGCCTGTTTTCGTTTCACCGGGTAATCGTTTACGGTTTGTTGTTGCTAGGCCCAATATCCAAGATTTCTACAGAATGCACTCTTATTATAGCATCAAAAAGTTATAATGCAGCATATCCGTCAAATTACAAATTCTATGGTCATCATAATGGTGATTTTTTCATCAGCCGTTAGCGCCCAAACTAAAACCGGGATGCAAATCCTGAAAAACCATAGTATAAAAAGCAGTGGCGGTTGGGATTACGTTATGGTTGATGCCGCCGAGAAAAAGATCTACGTATCACATGGTACGCAGGTTAATATTTTGAGTACTGCCACCGGCGATTCGGTTGGGGTCATTTTAAACACAAACGGTGTGCATGGTATTGCATTGGTAAAAGCACTAGGAAAAGGTTATACAAGCAATGGCCGCGATAATAGCTGTACTATATTCGATCTGAAAACCAATGCAGAGCTGGGCAAGATAGCGGTAGGCACCAATCCAGACGCGATATTTTATGATGATTTTTCTAAAAAAGTTTACGCGTTTAACGGCCGTAGCAGCGATGCATCGGTAATAGACCCGGCTACTGATAAAGTGGTGGCAACTATCCCGCTTGGCGGCAAGCCGGAAACAGGTGTCTCCGACGGAAAGGGTAAAATCTTTGTTAATTCGGAAACTACGAATGAGGTGGTAGTTATTAACGCTAATACGTATAAAGTTGTAGCCCGATATAAAATAAATGAAGGTGATGAACCATCTGGTTTGGCTATCGACAGAATTACCAATCGCTTATTTATCGGTTGTGGTGGTAACGCTACTATGGTTATTATGGATGCCGCCAACGGTAAAAACCTTGCTAAATTTAAAATTGGCGATTGCGATGGTGTAGCTTTCGACCCGGAACTCCAAATGGCTTATGCATCAAACGGTGATGGCAACATGTCGGTTGTTAAAGAGGTTAACGCCAAGAAATTTGTGTTTGTAGAGAATATTGTAACTGAAAAAAGCGCGCGTACTATAGGCATAGATACCGTTACCCATCACTTGTTTTTGCCTGCCGCGCAAATGGAAGCTACCCCACCAACGGCAGAGAATGCTCACCCAAGGCCGCACATGGTAGCAGGCACTTTCCATGTAATTGAGATAGGTAAATAGTTAAGAATTTTAATACCCCGCCCTTTGAAAAGAATAACAACCCTGTTGCTTTGCTGCATTGTTGGCTTTAATGCTCTTGCCCAGCAAACACCAACCGATACCACTAAGAAAGTAAACATAGTGGATACGCTAAAAAGAGACCTTTTTACCGCGCCAGATACAGTTAAACATCTGCGCAGTAAAGCATGGGCATTAGCACCACCAATCGCTTTGATCGTTTACGGTTCAAGCAATTTCTATTTTAAGCCGGTAAGGAGATTGGACGTAAGTATCAATAACGATATTAAAGAGGATGCCCCCAATTTTAAGCACCACCCCGAAAACTATTTCCAATTTACACCGGTGGCTTTGGTTTATGCCTTGAACCTGGCAGGTATCCACGGTAAAAATACTTTTGTAGACCGCACACTTATTTTTGTAATGGCCGAGGGGATGATGGGCCTGACTACGTTTGGCCTAAAAAAAGTTACCCATAGGCTTCGCCCGGATGGCTCTGACTATTATTCTTTCCCGTCCGGCCATACAGCCAATGCATTTTTGGGCGCCGAATTTATGGCGCAGGAGCTTGGAGATAAATCTATAGGGTATAGCGCCTTAGGCTATGGTTTTGCCACAGCTACAGGTATTTTACGTATGTATAACCGCGACCATTGGTTTAGCGATGTTGTGGCAGGAGCAGGGATTGGTATCTTATCTGCAAAAGCAGCTTATTTGCTTTACCCATATATCCGTAACCGAATATTTAAGGCAGGCCGAGAGAAAGAAGATAACCGCGATGTGCCTGCCGAGTTGAAGAAACAACCCAAAACAACCTCAATTGTAATGCCATCGTATAGCGAAGGTATAGTGGGGTTAAATTTTGCCATGCAGTTTTAAAAAACCATTTACCTTTATTTTTTGGCGAATACATGATCGCGGTAAAATACCCGAAGCATGCTTGGCAGCACAATTAGCAATAACGGCAATGCAGCTAAAAAACCACCTATTACGGCTATGGCTAATGGCTGGTGCAATTGGGCCCCGGCACCTATGCCCAACGCCAATGGCATTAGCGCTATAATAGCCCCCAGTGCCGTCATTAGCTTTGGGCGAAGGCGGGTTGATATGGAGTACACAATGGCGTCATCAATACTGCTGTCTTTTGCGCTTTCGCGAAATTGCCAAAAGGTAAAAATGGCATTCTCGCCAATTATCCCCACTATCATGATAAGCCCGGTGTAGCTGCCTACGTTAAGCGGTGTATTGGTCAGGAACAAGGCAAGCAAGCTGCCGCCGATCCCCAAAACCGCCACCACCAGTATCAGTAACGCTATCCTGAATTGCTTGAACAGAAACAATATCACCCCAAATACTAACAGGCTGGCGGTAATCAGGATCATTAATAATTCCTTAAAGCTTTGTTGCTGCTCGGCATAAGCGCCGCCGTATTCTACATGGTAGCCGGCTGGCAGGTTTACTTTTTCTGCAATGCCTTTTTGTATAGCGGGTATAACGCTGCCCAGGTCGCTGTTCTCTAAACGGGCACTAATAACGCCCATGGCCTGCAGGTTCTCACGCTCTACCTCGGCGTCACCTTCACGTAAGTTGACATTGGCTAACTGGGTAATGGGGATTAACCTGCCATCGGGTAAAAATAGGTTAAGGCGTTTTATACCTGCCACATCCTGCATACGGTTGCCGGGGTAAACCATTCGAATAGGCGATTGCTGTTCGCGCTCAAACAGGTTGCCAATTACGTTCCCCTCTAATGCCGATTGTACCTGTGTTTGTAAAGCAGCAGGCGTGAGGTTGTATTGCGCCAGCTTTGCGTAATCGGGAACAATATCCACCGATGGGCCGGCGATAATAATACCGTCGAATACATCGGCAGTGCCTTTAACATTCGTTACAATGGCGGCTACTTGTTTAGATAATGCCTGTAGTTTTGTCTGGTTGTCCCCAAAAACCTTTATTTCTATGGGCTGGGTAGATGTCATCAGGTCGCCTAGCATATCGCCAATTACCTGCCCAAAATCAACCCGGAGGGCTGGCTGTGTTGCTTCTATATGGGTGCGCAGGTCGCTGATGACTTCTTCGGATGTTTTACTGTGCCCTTTTTTAAGTTGAATAAGGTAATCGCCCGTGTTTGGTTCGGTGATGAAGAAACCCATTTGCGTACCTGTACGGCGCGAGTATGCGGCAACATCGGGTTCCTTGATAATTATTTTTTCTATCTCGCGCAGCATGCGGTCGGTTTCTTCGAGGGAGGTTCCGGGAGGGGAGGTGTAGTCAAGTACAATGCTCCCTTCGTCCATATCGGGCAAAAAACCTGTTTCCAGCCTGCCGGGAATAATGATGATCACAGCAACGAGCAGCGCAATTATAATGATACTCATAACAGGGCGCAATATGAAAAATGATACCCAGCGTTGCCTTTTTACTTCATGTGCCTCTGCTTTTTTACCAAGGGTATTTGCTTCCGAGTTTTTGGTAAGCAGCAGGTAAATAACAGGCAGGCCTATCCAGGTTACAAAAAAGGACGATACGAGGGTAATGATCATGGTGTCGGTCATTACTTTAAAGTAAGCGCCTGCAACACCCGTCATCAATAAAAAAGGAATGAATATCACAATGGTACTCACCGATGAGCCCACCATGGCCGGGAATAAATAATTAATAGCCTTTTGCAACAGCGTTACGGTTTGTTCTTCCGGGTGCTCCTCATGCGTTCGGTGGATCTGCTCAACCACCACAATGGCATCATCAATTATTAAACCTATGGCAGCTGCAATGGCCCCCAGCGTCATGATGTTGAGGGTGTAGCCTACAGCATATAAAATTATCAGCGTAAGCCCTAATGTAACCGGGATGGTTATCAAAATTGTAGCACTTGCTTTTAACGACCGCAAAAAAATAATAGCCACAATAATAGCCAGCGCTAAACCTATCCACAGGCTATCACTTACGCTTTTTACAGATTCGTTCACAAAATCGGCCTGCACGTAATATGGTTTTATAGATACACCTTTGGGCAGCACTTTTTGTAACTCGGCCACTTTGCTTGTCATGGCGGCAGACAGGTCCACCAGGTTGGAATTGGGTTGCTTGATGACAGCTATCAGCACACCTTCGTGCCCGTTGGCGTTTATTTTGGTGTATTCGATACCAGGGTTTATCTGGATCTCGGCAACATCTTTTAGCTGGATAACCCTTTTGCGATTGTTGTTAACCACCAGGTTTTGCAATTGCTGGCTGGTGTTTACGCTGGCATCGGTAACGGTGAGGTACAGCATCTTAAAATCTGACAAGTAACCGTTGGATTTAATGAACGCCGTTTGCGCCAGCGTATTGGTGATCATATCGGGTGTTAAGCCCAGCGCGCTCATTTTTTGACGGTTCAGCACCAGCCAATATTCTTTAGTTTTTCCACCTATCACGCGGATCTCTGATACGCCATCCACTTGTGACAAGAACGGTTTTACCGTATAAGTTGCAAGTTGCTTCAACTCAATAGGCGATAGGTTATGGCTCTCCAGCGTGTATCCGCTTACGGGTAGGATAGAGGGGTTCATCTTCTCTACAGTGACATTTGCCTCGGGTGGCAACTGGTTTTTTATTTGCGCTATGCGCGATTCTATGCGTTGTTGGCTCAGGTCGATATCCGCATCCCAATTCATATAGGCCGAGATTTCGCAACTGCCGCGGCTGGTGATGCTGCGTACGTAATGCAAATCGGGGACTTGTTTAATAGCATTCTCCAGCGGCTTGGTAACCGTAACCATCATTTTGTTTACCGGCTGCAGGCCAGCATCGGCAATGATCTTTATTTTGGGGAAAGTAATTTCGGGGAATAGCGAGGTTTGCAGCCTGGAATAGGCAAACCCACCGCCCAGCAGTATAATGAATAGCATTAAGCTGATGGGCTTTTTGTGGCTGATGAAAAAGTTGTTAAGGCTATCCATTATTTTACAATTTTAACTTTGGCCGTATCAGCCAAACCATAATTGCCGGTTACCGCTATACGGTCGGTTGGGTTAAATGTGGGGGATAAGATCTCTATCTTCCCGCCCGATTCGATGCCTTTTTTTATAGGGGTTTTTACCGCGGTTGTATCATTTATCAGCTTCATTACCCAAAACTCGTTTTGCGTTTCGTTTGATAACACTGCCGATTTTGGCAAAGATGGCGCACTGCTTTTTGCTGTTTTAATGATGAGCGCTTTAGCTACGAGGTTTTCGGGAATTGGGTGGCTGTTGTTTACTTTAATAACGATGCCCTGCGTTTGCGAAAGTGTATCTACCGATGGCATCAACGAGGCAATGTGGCCGTTCAGTTTTTCACCGTCGGGCAGGGTGAGGGTCATGTTTTGGTTATTGGCGATAACGCCCCTCAACTCGTAGGGTAGCTGCAGCACAAAGGCAAAGCTTTCACGGTCGCTGATGATGGCAAGTTGTTCGCCATCCTGCACGTAATCGCCAACCTGGTGCAGTAGTTGGGTAACAAAACCACTGCGCGATGCCCGGATGTTGTTAATGCCCGAGAACTTAAAGGTGGTATCGAGTACGTTAATGGTATTGCCAATGCTTTGCGCCTCCTTGGTTTTTAGGGTGAACATCAACTGGCCTTTTTCTACATAATGCCCCGGCTGCACATTTACCTTTTGAATATAACCGATGGCATTGGCGCTCACATAATTTTTTTGTAGGAACGATGAGGTGGCGTTCAACTCAATGGTATCTGCCAGGGCACTGTTGCCAATAGTGGTGACTGTTACAGGTGTTTGCGATTCTACAGCAGCTTCTTCGCCGGCAGGGGTAGTGCCACCGCAGGAATAAAACGCTGTTATAATTAAACAGGCAAATATTATAGTAAGTGGCTTGTAATATCGGTTCATATATTATCGGCTCCAGTAGTTAAGTTGGTTAATAAGTTGCAGCCTGCTAATGGTGTTTTGTGTAAGCAGGTTTTTTATAGTGAGGTAGTTATTCACAGCCAGTATCAGGTCGGCAATTTTAAGGTCGCCGGTTTGCAGCAGCTTGGTATCTACCTTTATCAGGCTTTCCGAGTATTTGAACTGGTCATTTATCTCGGCTATCAGTTTATCATACTCGCCAATTTGCTGGTTAAGTTGGTTTATTTGCTGTGTATATTGGTTGTTAAAAAAAGCCTTGTAGCTGCGACTGGTTTCCTGCTCAAGGGTTAGCTTTTTATAAAGTAGTTTGCGTTGCCCGCCGTCATACAAAGGCATGCTCACGCTAAAGCCTACACTGGTGCCAAAGTTTTTATAATACTGCGCTGTCAAATCAGAGTTATAACCACCATCGGCAAAAACGCTCAGCCTGGGGCGATAGCTGTAATCGATGAGTTTACGGCTATTGTTTAACCTGATGCTATCCAACTGAAACTGTTTGAAAAAGATGCTGGCGCTGCGGTCGGTCGCGTTTACTGTTTTTTGCAGGTCTGGTTTAGCTATCTCAAAAATGGTGGTGTCGGCTACGCCGGATAAATAATTGAGCGTGGCGTAATCCGTTTTATATTGCAAACGGGTTTGCGATAGTTGCAACTGCGCCTGTTTTAAGGTCACCAAAAAGGTAAGATAATCGCTTTGGCGGTAAACGTTGCCGCGGGTAAGGCGTTTCAGCAAGTCTTCTTCTTTGCTTAGCAGACTAACCACTTCCTGGTTAAAGCGTTGTTGTTGTAGGCTGCCGTAAGCGGTAATATATTGGCCGATGATGGTTCGGCGAAGGTCTTGTTCAGAAAGCCGGATGCTGTTCCGTAACGAATCGTTTTGGATACCAAGCCCTGCAAACTGGGCGTTCAAATATCCTTTGCCAATAAATGCTTTGCTTACTGTTACCAACCCGTTTAATGATTGCCCGTTGGAAATGGCAGATGAATAACCGTACCCGCGTATTACAGGTGCGTATAAACCCGCGCTGCTTGCGGTAACCTGTGGCTTAAACCCCGCACGGATGCGCACGCTATCTAATTTTGCCGATAGGATCTGGTTGTTAAGATCTTTAATTAGCGGACTATTTTTTACCGCCTGCTGCAGGTAATCATCCAAAGTTTTGCTTTGCGAAAAACAGGTTGTGGTGAGTAATAGGAGCAGAAGCAGGTTGATAAAATATTTCATCCAGGATACGGCTATTGGCTATTAAATTATGTAGTTTCCATCGTAAATCTGCTAATTAAATCTGTAAACATTTTGTGGGATAAAGAAAATGCTGCGGATGTTTATATCCGCAGCATTTGACCCGGCCACCATATCCCGCTGAAAGGCCGGGGTTTGTCATTTAATCTTGCGCTATTTTTATAAATTTGCCTGCACTGTCGAAAAGTAGGTCCTTGCCTTTTACTTCGGCCTCGTAGTTTACCTCGCCCGTGGCTGTTTTAGTAATTTTTGCAGCCTCTTTTATAACCGCGCCTTTGTAATGTTGTTTTACATATACAATTACGGTAGCAGGCAGGGTGGCTGCATTTATTTCCATTTCAGATTCTACCTGCGTGCCATCAGCCTTAAATACTGCCGACATTTCTTTGCTGCCTTGTTTAAAGCCTGCTTCAAAATCGCCTTTTTCTTTTTCCCATTTAACAGATTTAATGCCGGGGTAAGCTTTTTCAAATGCTACCTTTGCCGCTGCCGGTACATGGGTTGAATTGATCTTTTGGGCTGTAGCTGTTAGGCCTACAGTTGTTGCTATTAAAATAGCCGCTGTTGTTTTAATGATTTTCATGTTTAGTTGTTTTTATACTAAACTATTTGTCTAATCTGTACTTAATTTGGACTAAAACTGTAGGGATTTAGGATAATTAAAATATTACAGAGAACGAGTGTAATTTACCCTCTTGTATATACCGAAAAGTAAAGCCGTAATTGTCGCAGATTTGTTTACAAAGGGTTAAACCAAGGCCGATACCTTCTGACCCGTCAGATTTATAGAAGCGTTTCAACACCTTATCAAAATCAAAAGAGCCTTTACCGGTATTTGTGATGGTAAGCTTTTCTGCATCCAGTTCAATAGATAATTCCCCGTTTTGGTAATTATGCCTGATAGCGTTACTTAGCAGGTTGTTTAATAAGATCTCGATGAGCGATTTATTGGCCAGTAATTGTTTTTCACCCAAGGTTGTTTTTAGGTTGATGCCCAGTTGATGGATCATCTCCTCGTGCTGATAAATGCATTCTTCCAGTATCAATTTAACATTTACATCGGTATTATCCTTTATAAGCCCGTTCTCTATTTTGGCTAGTAATAACATGGATTTGTTCAGTCGTGTTAAACGGGTTACCGTGCCATAAATATCATTCAGTAGTTTGCTTTGCTTATCGGTAAACTCATCTGTTTGCACCAGGGTATCCAGTTTTGAGTTGATGATAGAGATGGGTGTCATCAACTCGTGCGAGGCATTTTCGGTGAACACTTTTAGGTTTTGATAATCGCTCTTCACCCGGTCGGCCATGTTGATAACGGCCTGGTTCAGTTCGGTAAACTCATCTATAGTAGAGGGAGTGCTGCTAACCGTTGGGTGGCTTGCCAGGCTAAATTCTTTTAACTGGAATAGTACTTTATAAAAGGGTTTCCAGATGCTTTTTAAGATTACCCGGTTTAGGATTATCAAAATAGCCAGCAGGGCAACTATTACACCGATTGTAATCAGAAAGATGATCTGGATCAGGTCCTCCGTTTCTACCTTCGACTGGGTCACTATTATCCTGTAATTTTGTCCCGACACCGTTACCGAACTGATGAGCGCACGTGCGGCCTCCATGTCTTTTTCATCATCGTCGCGGTAAACAGTATCTAAAAAACGGCGCTGCGCCTTTTGCTGCTTAAGCGGGGCAAAAACTATTTGCTGATGGTTGCTTTCGTAAACATCGGGCAGGCGATGGTTTTTGTTTACGTAGCTAAATACCTCATTTTCTTCAAGAACAAGGTCCTTATCAATTTGACCGGTTAAAATATGGCTGATAGTGTAGTAATAAACTATACCTGTAACCAGCATTATTATGATGGTTACGCCGATATTAACGCGGTTGTATTTGTCAAATAACTTCATGCATCGGTAAATTTATAACCCATACCGTAGGCGGCCTGTATGTAGTCGTTCGCGCCGGCTTCAACCAGTTTTTTGCGGATGTTTTTGATGTGAGAGTATATGAAATCGAAGTTATCGGCAATATCGATGCTATCGCCCCAAAGGTGCTCTGCAATGGCGCTCTTCGATACCACTTTGCCCTTGTTGGCTATGAAGTAAAGCAAAAGCGAATACTCCTTTCGGGTAAATTTTACAATTGCGTCATTTACCTTTACAGTTTTTGCGTCCAGATCGATATTGATCTCGTTAAACTTAAGAATACTACTGCCGTTGAATGTACGCCGCCTTACAATAGCTGTAACCCGCGACCTTAGTTCGGAAAGGTGAAAGGGTTTGGTCAGATAATCATCGGCACCCAGATCGAGCCCGGTTAGGCGGTCGTCTAATGAGTTTTTGGCAGATATGATAAGCACCCCATCGTTATGCCCGTTCTCTTTTAAGTGTTTAACGATATCCAGCCCGGTACCTTGTGGCAGGGTAAGGTCAAGTATCACACAATCGTAGCGGTAAACGCTTACCTTAGCCAGGGCCGTTGTAAAGTCGCCCGCTGTTTCGCAGATGCTGTCGCTGCCTGTAAAATAGGACTCGATGCTGTCGCGCAGCCCGGCCTCGTCTTCTACTATTAAAATCTTCACCCTATAAAATTAACACTTAAAATTGGAGAAATGCCATGCCAATGGCAACAGTATTAGCGCAGTAACTTATCAATATTGGCAAGCTTATGTTGTTGTAATGTGGTTTTTCCGTAATCGGTGAAATACTTATGCTGTATCAGCATGTTTAAGTTTGTTTGTCGCCATTGCTCGTCGCTGTATCGCTGGCTTAAAACAAGTTCCCATTCGGTGCGTAAGCGGGATGCATAAGCCGGGTAATCATCATCTGCCAGGTGAAACATATCTGCATCGCACATAATTTGCTGTAACAAGTTTTGCGGCGACTGCGGCATTTTGGTAGCTGTGATACAAGCTACAACTTCATCGGTGAAACTACCTTCGGCATCTTCATGCTTTAAAAAGGTTGCGGCAATGCCGATACTGTTATCCTCGTGTCCCAAATATGCATAGCAATAACCCGAGTCATGAAACCATGCAGCGGTTTGCACTACAGCCATATCGCGGTCATTTAGTTTGCAATTAAAGCCAATTTCGGTAACCGCGTTTACCACATATTGGGTATGCAGTAAATTATGAAAACGCATGTTTGGTGGCAACTGGTTACTCAATAAGTTCGTTGAGAATTTTGCAGCCTGCCGCACCAGTTTGTATAACGCCATTAAGAAACTTTTTGGCGAGTTAAGGAAAGATGTTGGAGGAATTCTGGATATAGGAATTGGTAAATCCCTTTCTGTTTAGAAATGACTGCCGGATAAACTGATTATCAAATTTAATTTCGAAAACGGCTTGCCGTCAAATAGACGCTAAAAGGACGTTCGCTCATTGTAAGTAGCTGCTCACTCAATGTTAAAAAAAGGGAAGTGGTACGCTCCTATATTTATTTCATTAAACAATTAACGTAATAAAACAAAAGCCATGAAAACTTTAAAAACATCCCTTTACCTGCTTGTAATGCTTACCGTATTTGCTGCAGGTTGCAAAAAAGACAACAGTGACACCCCCGGGGCAAGCGGTAACAACAAGTACGTTTACCAGGGTAAAGAAGAAAAAATTGCCAGCAGCAATTACACCGTACAAAATATTGCTGGTGCTAATACGTTAAGCCTCGTTTTGGAAGGTAGCGAAACCAGCCAGTGGATCCAGCTTTTCTTTTACAAAACCGGCGAAACTATCCCCGAAGGTAGCTTTACCTTTAAAGAGAATGCCGACCCTACCTATAGTCCGGCAACAAATTTTGCAGGCGGTAATGTAAATCTTGGCATAGCTGATGCGCATGTGCTTACCGGCGGAAAGATCGACGTTGTAAAAGACGGCGACAGTTATAAGATTACAGTTGACGCTACAACCAGCCGTGGCCCCGTTACAGGCAGTTACACCGGCAGTATTTCGCGTCAATAAATAGAAAGGTAAGTGTAATTTCTATCTGAAATTTAAAACAACGCCCCTCAATAGTCATTAGAGGGGCGTTGTTACTATTTAGTCAGCTAATAAATATGCCCGCTAATAATGTTAGCGGGCATATTTATCAAATACTCAGCTTAATTCCCAAATAAGCTTCCTAAGCCGCCACCCGAAATGCTTTTAGTGATACTATCAGCGGTAATGCTGCTGTCGTTAGGATCGTTGGCTTTGTGGGCAAACTTTTGCAAAAGCCCCGGCAATGCAGCAGCAATGGCGCCGGTTACCGCGGGTGGCAAACCAAACTTACTACCTAAGCTACCAACCAAGCCGCCTTCAATTGCGCTGGTAATTGGGCTGCCCGAGCTAAGCCCTCCGGCCAAGGATGATAACATATCGCCGATGCCGCCCTGAGAAGCCTGCTCTTTGATGCCGCTGTCAATATGGGTTGCAACTTCGCGGTGTACTTCGTCTGCTTTATCGGCAGGGATTTGTTCTGCAACCTGAGGATTGCCGCCCAGGTGGCTTTTTACAAGGTCTAATATTTGATCGAACATGTTATGTTTTTTTAGTTATAGTTGAGTTAAATACTGCGTGTAAGCGTACCCTTCTTCTCCCTTATCGGTACGTACCAGGCTCCATTGTTCATTGGCACGGCTTACTACCGTTACTGTTGAGTTATGCGCCGCTTTACCAACAATTGGCTGGTCGGTGCCCGGGCCTTTTCTGATATTTAAGTTGGAAGATTCTGTAGTTACCCTGGCCTGGCTGCCTGCTGCTGCAGATGCATCAATGTTCAGGATAAGGTCGCCGGCGCGAAAGTCCGGATCTATTTTGTTGTAAACATCCCATAACGAATCTTTCACAGCGCCATTGCCGGTTTTACCGTCAATGTAAAGCACACTGTCCTGCTCACGAACTTGCAAGTCTGTTACGCCCGCATTTTTTGCGGCTTGTATAAGTTCCGCATATTTTTCCTGTAGTGCCATAGTTATTTGTTTATGGTTAAATTATTGTTGATTTTTTTTGGGTGCAACGAGTTTAACGCCATCATTAACGTGGGTAATTTATCGCGTGTAATATTACCTGTCAAGGTAATCTCTCCTTTATCTACCGTTGCGGTAACACCGGGGAAATCTTTGGTCGCGTCTTTAACGCCTGTAGCTAACTGGTCGTCGGTTGCCATGGTTACCGGGGCTGTAGTTGCAGGGGTGTCCATTTTTACAGTTGCCGTGTCGGCACCTTCGTTACTCTGTTTGCTTTTACATGATGTGAATTGTATAGCTGCGATCAATGCGGCGGCCGATACAAAAGATAATAAGTGTGTTTTTTTCATTTTTATAATATTGGTTGTTTGAAATAATAGGCATAAAAAGGGCCGGCAAAATTCAATCGGCCGGCCCTCATTATAAGATCAGATTAGAATGTTGACTTGTTGCGATCGCTGCTTTCGGCATCTGTATCGCTATCAAAATCCGAGCGGCCTAATTCGTCAGAAACCTGAGAATCATTCCTTGGATAGATCTTGTTATTGAAATGTTCGTGCGTATAAAAGGTATCTGCCTGGTACACCACAATAGCATCAGTGGTGGTTGGTTCGAAAACATTCCTTATCGCAGTCTCCTTATCCGGCGATAGATTGCCTTTTTCGTATCCCTGCAAAGCAAGTAATTGCCCGGCAGTTACCGAAGGCAGGTAAACCACTTCGTTATCAAAAGTGTCTTCATCATCGTCGGTTTCCTCGCCAGTGCGGTTAACTTCTGTAATCGTATCGATTTCAGTGTTGTCTTCATTATATTGGTTGCGCAGTTCGGCAATGCCTATAGGTACCAATACTTTTTTCTCTTCCTCAATGTCTAACTCGTTTTCGGCCAGATCGATGATCATGTAACGCACATCGCGTGTTTTTGGATCGAACAGCACGTCGTCAACTTCTCCAATTTTGCGGCCCTGGCGGTCAATTACGTTCCAGCCGGTAATATCCGGTTCGCCGTCCACTATCTGGTAATCACTTCCATTAAGATCTTCCAGGTGGTTGTATTTATTTTCTTCTTCAAATGCCATAATAGTATTTTTAAATGTGGTTAATTATTTAGCGGGGAACGCTACAATTGATACATTCCTGTTTTGCTGCCTGCCTGTTTTTGTATCGTTGGTAGCTACCGGTTCGGTTTCGCCAAGCGATTGTACAGAGATTTTATCGGTACTGATGCCATTTTTAACAAGCCAGTCTTTAACCGCGTTTGCGCGGTCGGCACCTAATTGTTTGTTATGTGCTGCATCGCCTGTTGCATCGGTACTGCCATAAACGCCTATTACTGCACCTTCAAAACGTTTTTTTAACGATGCTGTAACTTGCATCAATTTAGCATCAGCGCTCCCTTGCAGTGTATTTTTATCGGTAGCAAATAAGATGTTTTCGCCAAGGCTGTAAATTGTGTATTGGTCATTTCCACGCACGCTAACGTCCTTATCGGTAATATCCGCATCCGGAGTTTCAGGGGCGTTGAAATCTACTTTGCTCCAATCGGATTGAGTAGCCGCCACAGCATTGCCTGCCGAGGTGTCTGTAACTGCGGTGGTCGAATCGGTTGCTACTTTGTTTGCTGTGCCGTTGCCGCATCCCTTTAATAGGAAAAATAAGACAGCTAACACAACCAGCCCTAAAAGGATCCAGATCCACGGGGTTGATTTTTTTGGTTCTACTTCTAAATGTGCCATTTTTGTTGTTTGAGTTTATGATTTAGTTAACCCCCATAATGCAATGGAGATAAATTATAAACACATTAGTAGTTAAATGTTTTTATAATAAGTAACATTTATTTACTTATATGAAATGTTATGAGGTTTGGAGAAGTTTAACACCAACCAATGATTGATTTGGCTGGTTGTCGATTCGCAAAAATCTTAAAAGAGCTTCTTTGTTTTAGAACGTTTATGCTTAGTATTTGCAGTTAACTTATCACATAAGCCAAACCGCAGGGCCAGATGTTGGTTATATAATGTAAGTTGCTTTAAATGACTCATAATATGATCAGGACGAAGAGAATAACATTATTTATTACACTGTGTATGGCGGCAATGGGTCTTCAAGCCCAGCCGAAACAAGAAGTTCTAAAGATTTTTTGGCCAACCGAGTATCAATGGAAGATGGGCTCTAACCAGCAGGGTGCCACGCAACAAATGGTTGAGATAATCCCCGGTAACCAAACCTTCCAAAACTGGTCCATACTTGGTACTATGTTGGTACTGAAAAACGCCAAGAGGCCGCTTGCTCAAATCCCTCCTGTATTTCTTGCCCAAATGCAAAAACGTGCTAAGGATGCTAAGCTAATGGTAATTGAGCAAAGCCAAACGAACGAGTACAACTGGATCATGTTCAAGCTTCAGGCTTCTTCTTTTATAAATAGCGCCAAGCCCGAGTCGCAATTGTATTATGTAATTCAGGGTAAATCTGCCCTGTTTATAAATCTCGTTGCTGTTAAGGAAGCCACACTCTCGCCATTGTTTTTAGAAAAATGGGCGGTGATTTTTAAAAGAAGTAAGATTATAGTAAAGTAAATGGCGCTTTATGTTTCAGACTGATCACTTTTGTTAACCTCGCAATTTGCGGTTCATCTAAATAAGGTGAAACAAGAAGCACGTGTTCAAAAGCGAACCTCATTTATAATAAACATTTGAAATTTTGAATCGTTATAAACCAATGGAAAGTTATCAAGTAGCAGTTACAAAAGATGCCAAAACCTATCAGTTTGAGATAGGGGAGTACCCGCATCATGACGACGGGCGTTGCAAGTACCGCGTGTTTGAAAATGGTGTATTTATAGCCAGTTTTGAGCCGGATGCACAACATCTTTTACAGATCTGCCAAAACCCAGGCCACGTTAACGAGAATATATTGCATCTGCTGGCCGATAAGATAGAGGCTTATCATCTTAAAGGGTCGATTTAGGGTTTTTAAATGATCTTGTCCCCGTCCTCGGGCGGTATCTCATCTGGTAATTCGTCAGCGCTTTAACGGTAGTATCCGCGACTTTCCGGAATAAGAATTTATATTTTGAAATTAATAAGCTTTTGGCAATTTAATTTCATCTCAATTATAATATATAGAGTTGATCTGCTTTAGCATATAATTCGTCATTTTCGGGTAGGTCATACACCATGCAATTGAATAGAGCCAAGCCAAAGAGCAATTTGTGTTTATCGGGTTCAATAGTATTACCAAGCAAATCAGTTTTCCAATTATTGTTGGGATATTTTTGTTTATATTGCAATTCAAGAGAGCCTAACATGTTTTTCAGTTCAGCGTAATCTAACCAATGAGGTAGCGCGAAGTAACCTATAAGCTGCCCAATTTTGTTTCGTAATACAATGTCTGTGGTAGTAGCTTTTCCGTAATAAAAATAAAAATAAACACAAAGCGCACTGCTTATAACACCTAATAACAAAAATATAATTGCGTTTGTTAAATGGCTATCGCCATAATCCATAAAACCAACATAGGCAATAAACAAAAACCAGGCGGCAAACCCCATAGTAAGCAACCTGCCGTAAACGGCTTTTACACTTTTAGAATTTACTGCGATTTGAAAACCACTGCGGCTCCTAAATTCAGAACCGGTTACAAACATTGAACTAACTGGGAATATAGGTACGAACATAATTGAGAAAAACTTCGACTCGACCCATTGATTATTAACACTGGCCACTTTACCGCAAAAGCGTGTTCCGAAAACTATAAGCATGGTGAGAGGTTTTGATAAAAATATATCTTTTTTGCCGAAATTCTTGAAGTATATTTTCTATTCCTTTAGCGATATCTTCATCTGGCAATCTTAAAGGGCGTATTTCGGAGTCTGCAATGTTTAAGCATCATACGGTTAATTACTAACCGGAAATCTTTATATCAGCCTCTTGCCGGGCTGCCAAATTAATTACTTTTGCACGTGCCTGTTAGAAAGAAAACTGCCCCGCCTGTTAAAAGGAAAACCATCAGTAGGAAGAAAAAAGCCAAAGCGCCTTTACGCTTAAAATATTACCTGATTTCGCTTGCTATGTTGGTGTTGCTGTCTCCATTTTATTACCCCTACATTATTAAAACGGCATCATATACCTGGCGATGGATCAGGGATATAGGCCAGGATTCAAATTATCGCACCTACAAAAGTTTTGGTATCAAAATTCCTTCTAATTATGAGATCCATGGTATTGATGTATCATATGCACAGGGCAAAATAAACTGGCCGAAAGTGGTTGCCATGGAAGAAGACGGTGTACGCGTCCGCTTTGCATTCATTAAAGCTACCGAGGGCCTGCTTACTGTAGACCCCTACTTTAAACGTAATTGGCGCGAAGCAAAAAAAGCAGGAATTCCGTGCGGTGCTTACCATTTCTTTCGCCCTAAAAAAAGTGGTTTGTGGCAGGGGAGGTTTTTTGTACAAAATTCATCTATTGAAAGCGGTGGCCTGCCGCCCGTAGCCGATGTGGAACGCCTTGATGGTAAAACGCCCGCCGCCATGCGTAAAGAATTGCGCGATTTTCTTCTCTACGTAGAAAATAAAACCGGCGAAGTGCCCATCATTTATACCGGCATCAGCTTTTACCGCGATTACCTTGCCGGTTATTTTGATGATTACCCGTTGTGGATTGCGCACTACAACCAGGATAAGTTAAACGTAAGCGTACGCACCAATTGGAAATTTTGGCAACACTCCGAAACCGGCCATGTGAACGGCATAGGCCACACAGTAGATTTTGACGTGTTTAAAGGGGATAGCCTTGCCTTTAAGCATTTTATATCCGGTGCTAATCGTTAATTTCTTTCCGTACCACGGGCGCTACTTTGGTACCCAGCAATTCTATTGCTTTTAGTATTTTATGGTGCGGGGTGTGGCCGGTAACCAACTGTGCCAAAAAACGGGTATTGCCAAATAACTCGTACTGTGCCATTATTTTATCTATAGCTTCCTGCGCATCGCCCACAATCAGCGGGCCATCAGTACGCAGGTACTCAAACTGGTCTGTACTCATGGGCGACCAGCCCCTGTCGCGGCCAACCCGGTTCATTAATGCTTCGTACGACGGATAAAAAGCATCCTTAGCTTCTTGTGCGGTATCGGCAGCCAAAAATTGGGACGAGATACCCACCTGTAATTTGCTAACATCATGCCCGGCCTTCTCTGCCGTCTCGCGGTACAATTCAACAAACGGTACAAAATGTTTTGGGGCGCTTCCCAGTATAGCTATCATCAATGGTGAGCCAAGCCTGCCCGCGCGCATGGCAGATGCTGGTGTACCGCCAACGCCTATCCATATGGGCAGTTGCTCCTGCAATGGCCTGGGGTAAATGCCTTGGTTATTTATAGGCGCACGGAACTTGCCCTTCCAGGTAAGGTTTACGGTTTTGTTTATCTGCATCAGCAGGTCAAGCTTTTCTTCAAACAGTTCGTCATAATCGTCAAGGTCGTAACCAAACAGCGGGAAGGATTCGATGAACGAGCCACGGCCTGCTATCATCTCGGCCCGGCCGCCGGATATGAGGTCGGCAGTGGCAAAGTTTTGGAATGTGCGCACAGGGTCGGTAGAACTTAAAACCGTTACCGAGCTGGATAGGCGGATATTTTTGGTAATAGCGCCTGCTGCTGCGATAAAAATTTCGGGCGATGAAATCACAAAATCGGGCCGGTGGTGTTCGCCAAAGGCAAAAATATCCAGGCCAACCTCATCGGCCAGTTTTACTTCGTCCAACAATTGCTGTACCCGTTCGTATGCCGAGCGGTCGTTACCCGCAGTGCCTGCGGGGTTAACTTCTCCAAAAGTGCTGATGCCAATTTCCATAAGTGCAAATAAGCTAAAAAATAAAATAAAGTGTGTCAGCTTTAAGTATAGTTAGGCTAACCTAAAGGTTACTTTGTGGTACCGCGCTATGCTATACATACTAATAACCTATATTGCACCGTATTATATAAAACTTAAAATACCATAACATATGAAATACGTAGCATCGCGCCTGTCGGAAGGGAATAAAATGTTTCCGGCAGAGATAATGACCGAAGAGAACGGTATCACTATAAAGATCCCCGGCCTGTTTAGCGGCGATACCACCACCATCGCTTATGACAGCATTTCGGCAGTGGAGATAGATACACCACTTATCGGCTATTCTACCATCCGTTTTTACCATAGCGGTAACAAGGTGGAAGTACATGGCTTCAGCAAAAACGACGTAAATGAAATTAAAGCCTTTATTGAGCAGGGCAGGTCTAAAAAGTAGAAATTAAAGTAAAGCGAAAGCCCTTCTAAATATTTAGAATGGCTTTCTTTATGGGAAAATTTTCATCAATAGTAACTGATAGCGTAAGTTTCCTTTTGTCCCTGGAAGTAATTGGCTTCGATACGGGTTATGCGCCCATTGCTATCTTTTTGATAATTGTACGTATAAAGAGTTTGCTCAACCGTTTTTGGCGAGTCGTCGCTTTTAAGGTAATCGCGGGTGGTGTATTTGCCGGGCATCAGGTTACCGCCAAACATATAAAAGGTAGCGCCGCTGTGGCCGCTGCCGCCTGCATCCATAAAAAACGAAGGGTAAGATGCTGTGCCAAAATGGTTAAAGCCGAAATTTTTGGTGCTTAACGAGTTTTTAAACTCAGCTTTAAAGTCGCTAAAAGTGGTAACCGTGTAGTAATTATACTGCATGTAGCCGCGTTTTATTTTGCTCAGGTTATTGTCCGCATCATAAATAAAATCGGTCTGGCTTTCGTCTCGATAGTTAGTAGTGGTGAATTTTGATTTAGTCAAAATAGATTTAACACGGCCCTGGTCATCATAAGAATACAATAAGCGGTAGTCGTTTCCCACCCCGTTAAGGCCTTTGGTGTCTACCTGCGTTACGCGCCCCTGGGCGTCTATCTGCATGCTGGATGTGTACTGTGGCCCGCCGAACGATTTTTCTATTTTAAGCTCGGAGTATGCCCAGCTTTTGTCGCGTTGTTGGTCGTCGTAATCGAAGTGGGCATTATCCAGGCTGTTTGTATAGGTGATTACCATATCTTTAACCAGGGAGTTTTCAATAGCGCCGCCGGGCCCTGCGCCATCCTTTTTGCATGATTGTGTTGTTGTTGCAATAGCCGCTATCAGCAGGCATAGCACGGTGGTAAATTTTGTTTTCATTTTGGTTTGATGTTTTGTGATAAGTAAAAGTAGCAGGCTGCTACCGGCTATTTTGGCATAACGAGCGGGCGGGGGCTTTGAATGAGTTGAATTAGAACAACTAATTAGGCAACTGTTGTTATACAATCATCAAAACCCCCGTTCGTGCATTGCAATTATTCATATATCTTAATGCCTGAAAAACTATTCACGCTGTTTGTCAATTCGGCTGCCTTCTTCTGCGAAGCATCGGCACAAAAATCTAATGTAGAGGTAATTATAGCTAACCTTGGCAAAGCCAAAACGATGTAGTGCCGTCGAAAAATTTTAGCGATACGCTTACCCTCACCAAATGGGTGGCAATCATCCAAACCCAAAACATACCATCGCCGTAAAAGACAATAAAATAACGTTGGACTGGGCAAACTTAAAAGGAACGATGATGTGTGGTATCTGCGTTCAGTGGATTTCTTCGCCAACGATTACGTCCTAAAGGATAAAATTTATAACTTAAACCCGGTTAAACCCGGCATAAAAAGCAGAACCAGGTTATCGGTACAGATTGACCTACTTATTTAGCTTAATGGATATTCTTACTGATAATAAGTATAACGATATTTCCGCGACTGATGTGTTTATTCATCATTTGTTTGAGGAACAGGTGCAGCAGAACCCGCAGGTTATAGCGGTGCAATTTGGTGCTGATAAAATTACTTATGCCGAACTGGACGCTAAATCAGATGAGCTTGCTAAAGTTATTGTTGCTACTTCTCCTACCTCGCTCGTTATTGGTGTAAGTTCTACCAGGTCAATAGATACCATTGTAAGCCTTTTTGCCATCCTTAAAACAGGTAAGGGTTATCTGCCCTTAGACCCAACTTTCCCAACCGAACGCCTGCAGGATATTGTGACCGATTGCGGCATGGACACCATACTTACTGTTACTAAAGATGAGGCTGTTTTCTCAGCTATTGTTAAAAATGTAATTACGTCAGATAAAACAATTAATCCATCAGCAAATACAGGTGATTGGGCTAAAACAAAGGTTGCCTATATCATTTACACATCCGGCTCCACAGGTAAACCAAAAGGGGTTTGCGTTGGGCACGAGGGGGTCGTAAACCTTATTAACTGGCATAACCGTATCTCGCCTTATTTAAGTGTAGGGCATAAAACGCTTCAGTTTTCTCCGCTGATATTTGATGCGTCGGTAATGGAGATATTCTGCACACTTTGCATTGGCGGCACCTTGGTTTTGGTTGACGACGACACCCGAATAGACCCTTTAAAACTTTTAAACTACGTAGACGCGCAAAAAGTAAACCGTATTAACGTGCCCTTTGTTGCCCTGCAATATTTTACCGAAGCTGCCGATGCCGAGCAGTATTTCCCGCAATCATTACAGGAAGTGATCAGTGCGGGCGAGCAATTGAAGATAACGCCGCAGGTTTTACGATTTTTTGAGGCGTTGCCGGGTTGTGTGTTTTACAATATGTATGGCCCAACCGAAGCCAGCGTATGCAGCACAGCCCTTAAAATGGAAGGCCCTGCCCAAAACTGGCCGCTGTTGCCAACTATTGGCAAAGCAATGGATAATGTAACCATCCATATGCTGGATGAGGACATGAAACAGGTTGCCCATGTTGAACAAGGCGAACTTTGCATCAGCGGTATCAACTTAGCTTACGGCTACCTGAACCGCCCCGACCTTACCGACGAGAAATTCGTCAACTGGACAGACGCCAGTGGAAACCCCACCCGCATCTACCGCAGTGGCGACCTTGGCCGCTACCTGCCCGATGGCAATATAGAATACCTTGGCCGCCGCGATACACAAGTGAAAATTCGTGGTAACAGGGTGGAAGTTGGCGAAATAGAAGTTTTGCTGAACCAACTGGAAGGCGTCCAGCAATCTGTTGTGGTGGCCCGTGAGGATGTGCCGGGGCAGAAACGTTTGGTGGCCTACCTGGTCCCATCGGGCATAAAAAAAGATATTGCCTACCTGCGCGATGTCATCGAAAAAAAACTACCGGATTACATGATGCCGTCGGCATTTGTTTGGGTGGATGGCTTTGCTAAAACGACCAGCGGCAAAGTTGACCGTAACGCCCTGCCAACGCCCGATACGCAAAGGCCGGAGCTATCGGTACTATACAAATCCCCCGCTACCGTTGCCGAAAAACACATTGCAGTGCTATGGGCCGAGCTATTGCAGCTGGATAAGATAGGCGCTTACGATAACTTTTTTGAATTGGGTGGTAACTCCATACTGGCGCTTAAAACCGTTGCCGGCTTAAAGAAGCTGCACAACTATAAGTTGCCTATTACCAAATTATACCAATACCCGACGGTGAATGGTATTGCCGCATACATCGAAGGGAATAAAAACTTAACTAAAACTGCTGCTAAACCTAAAAAGGACAGGCAGAATACTGATATAGCTGTAGTTGGTATGGCGGCCCGTTTCCCGGGCGCCAATACCATTGCCGAACTTTGGCAGGTGCTTAGCGAAGGCCGCGAAACCACGTCATTTTTTACTGATGAGGAGATAGACCCGAGTGTGCCTTATGAAATAAAAACAGCGCCAAACTATGTAAAGGCCCGCGGAATAATAGAAAATTGCGAAGGCTTTGATGCTGCATTCTTCGGTATAAGCCCAAAGGTTGCCGAACTGATGGACCCGCAGCACCGTGCGTTTCTTGAACTGGCTTGGGAGGCTTTAGAAACCAGCGGCCACCTACCCGGTAAGTACAATGGCCTGGTTGGGGTTTTCGCGGGTGTGGGCAACAATACCTATTACACCAATAACGTAATATCAAATATCGATAAAATTGAAAATATTGGCCGCTTTATGGTGGCCACCGTTAACGAGAAAGACTACATAGCTACACGTACCGCCTACGAGCTGAACCTAACAGGCCCGGCGGTAAGTGTGCATTCGGCATGTTCTACATCGTTGCTGGCAATTGCACAGGCTGCAGGTAGTATCCGCAACGGGCAATGCAGCGTGGCACTTGCGGGTGGTGCGTCCATCAACTCGCCTGTAAAAAGCGGGCATTTGTACCAGCAGGGCACTATGCTAAGTGCCGACGGGCATTGCCGTTCGTTTGATGCGGATGCCGATGGTACCGTGTTTAGCGATGGCGCAGGGGTAGTGGTTTTAAAAACCCTGGATGAAGCCGAGCGCGATGGTGATACCATCTATGCCGTATTAAAAGGCGTTGGCCTTAATAACGATGGTGGTGGCAAAGGAAGCTTTACCGCGCCAAGCGCAGCAGGCCAGGCAGGCGCTATTGCCATGGCTATTGCCGATGCAGGTATCGACCCGGCAACCATATCATACATAGAAGGCCACGGAACCGCAACCGCATTAGGCGACCCGATAGAAATAGAAGGACTTAACCTTGCCTTTGGCAAACATGACAAAAACCAATATTGCGCACTTGGTTCTATAAAAAGCAATATGGGTCATTTGGTGGCCGCGGCAGGTGTGGCGGGTTTTATAAAAACTACGCTGGCGCTGTACCATAAACAGATCCCCGCTACGCTTCACTTTAAAAAGGCCAACCCAAATATTGATTTCGAGGACAGTCCGTTTTTTGTGAACACCCAACTTACCGATTGGCAAAGCGAAGGTAAACGCAGGGCAGGAGTAAGCTCGTTTGGTGTGGGTGGTACCAACGTGCACACCGTTTTAGAAGAATACCTAAAAGCCGGAAAACCAACAGGCGCAATCAAACCGGTAAGCTTAATAAGCTGGTCGGCAAAAACGGCGACAAGCGCATCAAAATGGGCGGATAGGCTGTATTATTACCTGCAAGCAAACCCGGATATCAGTGTAGCCGATATTGCATACACCCTGCAAACCACCCGTGCCGATTTCAAGGAACGCAACTTTATTTTAGCTACCGACAGGGCTGACCTGCTGGAAAAACTAACGAAATTTAAACGCGACCTATCCAATTCCAAAACGTTAAAAGAAAAGGCAAGCGAGGTGGTATTCATGTTCCCCGGCCAGGGAGCACAGTACCTGAACATGGGCCGCGAACTTTACACGCAGGAACTCGTTTTTAAAACAGCGGTAGATGAGTGCATCGCCTTACTGAACGGTACAGGCCACGAAAACCTGTTGGATATTATCTATACCAATGCATCCGCGGAAGCGACAGAGAAATTAACGAATACCTATTATACCCAACCAGCAATTTTCATTACCTCGTACGCCATGGCTAAGCTGTGGATGAGTTGGGGAGTAGAACCGTCGGTATTTGTTGGGCATAGCATTGGCGAGTTTGTTGCCGCGCATTTCGCAGGCGTTTTTAGTCTTGCCGATGCACTGAAACTAATCACCGAACGCGCGCGTTTGGTAAGCGGAGTTGCCGGGGGCGATATGCTATCGGTGCGTACCAACGCTGCTGATTTAGAAAAAATACTGCCCGCTAACCTTTCCCTTGCGGTTGTTAATAGTAATAAACTTTCTGTTGTAGCAGGGGAGAAGGATGCCATTGCTTCCTTCGCAAAAGTATTAGAAGAAAAAGGCATCCCCGGCAGGTTACTTCAAACCAGCCACGCCTTCCATTCGGCCATGATGGATGATATTGTAGTGCCGTTTGAGCAGATCGTAAAAACAGTGAAGCTGAACGCGCCTGTTAAACCAATCGTATCAACCGCTACCGGAAAATGGCTAAGCGCCGCCGAGGCAACCGACCCTGCCTACTGGGCATCGCACCTGCGTAAAACCGTACGCTTTGCCGATGCTGTTAACACCCTTACAGAAGAAAGCGGTCGCTTGTACTTAGAGGTTGGTCCCGGCCGCACGTTAGCTACAATTACCGCACAGCAAACGGCCGATAACCCTGTTGCTATAATTGCAGGTATCCACCTGGCGAATGATCAACCCGAATATCAATCGCTCATAAAGGCACTTGGGCAATTATGGCTTAACGGGGTAGAGCCAAACTGGAAAGCAATTTACAGCGGCGAACGCACCAGGTTAAGCCTGCCTGCCTATGCCTTCGATCATAAAAAATACTGGGTAGAACCTGTGATATATAACCAAGCAGGAACCGTAAATTACCAACCGGAAGAAATTATGCCGGACGAACAACAAATAACCACAGCCCCAAATATTATACAGAATAACGTGATGAGAAAAGATTTGCTGGCCGAGAAACTGTACGGCATCTTTGAAGATGCTTCGGGTATCGAGATACAAAAAGATGCCGCAGACCTGAGCTTCCCCGAAATTGGTTTCGACTCGTTATTGCTCACGCAGATAGCTACCAATGTCAAGAAAACGTTTAACGTACCGGTAACCTTTAGGAAGCTGTTTGAAGAATATAATTCCATCAACCTGTTATCAGATTACCTGGATAAGAACCTGCCCGGCGGCGCTTTTGAACCTGTGCCTGCCGTGCAGCCTGTTTATAACCAGGCCGCTGCACCACGCCCGGTACAAATGCCAAATATGCAGTTTGCACAAGGTGGCAGCAGCGATGTTGCCTTGAATATGATCAGTCAGCAGCTACAGTTATTGGCCAGCCAGATTGCGCACTTGCAGGGTGGTGAAGTGAAAACTACTCAGGTTATTCTGCAACCACCGCCATTTTCAAATGGCGTTCCTTTAAACCAGCTAAAAGGTGAGCCTGTTGCCTCGCCTGCTTTAGACCAGGAGCCTGATATCAGCCCTGAAGAAATGGTGGAAATTAAAAAACCATTTGGTGCTACCGCACGGATAGAACGCAAAGTGCAGGAGCTTGATGATAAGCAGATGGCTTTCCTTGCCGACCTGACCGAAAAATACAACGAGAAAACTAAAAAGAGTAAAGCGCAAACCCAGCAACATCGCGCCTACATGGCCGACCCGCGCGTGGTGAGCGGTTTTAGGCCGTTGACAAAAGAGGTGGTTTACCCCATCGTGATCAACAGATCAAAAGGCAGCCGCCTATGGGATGTTGACGGTAACGAATATATAGATGCCCTAAATGGGTTTGGTTCGAACATGCTGGGTTATCAGCCCGATATTTTAAAAGAAGCGATTTTAGCACAGATAGAACTTGGATACGAGATTGGCCCACAGCATGAACTTGCCGGCGAGGTGTGTAAAATGTTGTGCGAGTTTACCAATCATGACCGCGCCGCATTATGTAACACAGGCTCTGAGGCCGTACTGGGCGCTATGCGTGTAGCGCGCACGGTAACAGGTCGTTCGATCATCGTAGCGTTCAGCGGCTCGTACCATGGCATTATGGACGAGGTGATTGTCCGCGGCACAAAAAAGTTAAAAACCGTGCCTGCTGCATCCGGCATCTTGCCCGAGAATGTGCAGAATATGCTGATACTTGATTACGGTACCGATGAAGCCTTGCGCATTATCGAAGAACGCGTAGACGAAATTGCCGCCGTATTGGTAGAGCCGGTGCAAAGCCGCCGACCAGAGTATCAGCCTATCGATTTTCTTAAAAAACTAAGAACGATTACCGAAGATGCAAAAGTGTGTTTGGTATTTGATGAGGTGATTAGCGGCTTCCGTTTCCACTTGGGTGGCGCGCAGGCTATTTTTGGCATCAAGGCCGATCTGGGTACTTACGGAAAAGTTATAGGCGGTGGCATGCCGGTAGGCGCCATCTGCGGTAAAGCCGAATATATGGATGCGCTTGATGGTGGTTTTTGGGAGTACGGCGATGAATCTGTACCCGAAGTTGGGGTAACTTACTTTGCCGGCACATTTGTGCGCCACCCGCTTGCACTGGCTGCTACAAAGGCATCCCTGCAATATATAAAAGATCGCGGGCCCGCCCTCCAGGAAAAACTGGCAGGTTTGGCTACCCGTTTAAAATCCGGTGTCGAAGCAATTTGTACAAAAGAGAACCTACCGCTTACTGTTGTTGGTTATAGTTCACTATGGCGCTTGAAATTCCTGATGGATATCCCTTACAGCGAATTGTTATTCACCCTTATGAGGTGGAGAGGGATCCATATTTTAGATGGTTTCCCTTGCTTTATGACGGATGCGCATACCAACGATGATATCGACATGATGATCGCCGCATTTGATGCAAGCATAGCCGATATGATAGAGACTGGATTTTTTAAAGTGCACACCGGCACGGCGGTTGTACCTTTAGCTATCCCGGCCGCCCCGTCTATTACCAATGCCAGTGCCCCGCCTGTACCAGGCGCTAAGCTTGGCCGCGATAAAAATGGCAACCCTGCATGGTTTGTACAGAACGAGAGTAACCCGGGCAAATATTTACAGATAGATATAAACGGCAAGTAATTTGGACCAAAGTCTTACCTATATTCCTGAAATTACCGCTGACGAGTTTGACCCATTCGCAGGGCCCGAGATACTATTGGTTGCCCCTGCCACCGAGCCGCAGATTGAGATCTGGACATCGTGCTTAATAGGGGGGGATGACGCAAATTGTGCCTATAACGACTCCGCCTCTATCGTACTTACGGGTGATTTTGATACAGATGCCATGACTAAAGCCCCGCAGGCTTTGTCTGACAGGCACGAGGCTTTACGTACCGTTTTTAGTGCCGATGGCACTAATATTATTGTTTATAACAACCCCGAAATAAGCGTTGACTATCACGATCTGTTGGGGAGGGATGATGAGCAAAATAAGCTTTTTGTCAAAAATTATAATCGCCAGCTGGCTATTACCCCGCTCGATCTGGTGAACGGCCCGTTGTTTAAAGTGGCTATCTTAAAGCTAAATTACGACGAGCATATGGTGATCATGCTGATACATCATATTGTTTGCGATGGCTGGTCGGTGGGTATCATCATGCAGGATTTGAGTAAAATTTACTCGGCCTTTGCCCAAAATCAACAACCTGCATTACCGCCTGCACCACAATTTAGCGAATACGCGATAACGGAAATTGAAGCATCATATGGTGCGGAATATAAAGAAACAGAGCAGTATTGGGTGGATCAGTTTAAAGGCAGCAACCATTTGCTGGATGTGCCTACAGACCACCAAAGGCCATCGCCACGTACCTATAAAAGCAACCGCGCCGACTACAGCCTCGACGCCGAATTAGTAAACGACCTTAAACTGCTTGCCCGAAAAGCAGGCAGTAGTTTTGTAACTACTATACTGGCATCGTTCGAGGTGTTTTTGCACCGGATAACCGGGCAGGAAGAGATCATTATCGGGCTACCTGCCGCAGGGCAGTCGGCCACAGGTAACTATGGCCTGGTTGGGCATTGTGTAAATCTGCTGCCGTTACGGAGTTTCCCAAAAGGCGAACAATCTTTTGTAGCGTATCTTAAAACGCGCACCGGGCTGATACTGGATGCTTACGACCATCAGCAATACACATTTGGCAGCTTGCTTAAAAAGTTAAACATCCCCAGGGATGCCACACGTTTGCCGCTGGTGCCTGTTGTTTTCAATATCGATATTGGGATGGCTGATGGTATCGCTTTCCATAACCTTAAGCACCGTTACATCAACAACCCCAGGGAATACGAAACCTTCGAGATCTTCCTGAATATTACTGATCATAAAGGTACGCTCACGTTCGAGTGGTCGTACAATTCGCGGTTATTTGAGCCGGCTACCATCACCCGGTTTATGGATGAACTGGAGCATTTGCTGTGCGAGATCGTAAAAACGCCGGATACCCCGATAGGTAACCTGGAAATGATGAATGCTGCCGAGATCCGGGAGCAGCTAAATAAATGGAACGATACCAAAGTTGATTATCCTAAGGAGAAACCACTTCACCAGATCATTAGCGAAACTGCGGCGCGATACCCAAATAGCATCGCCCTGAAATTTAATAATAAGGAACTTACTTATACGCAGCTTAACCGGCAAGCTAATCAACTTGCGGCTGTGCTGATAGAAAATGGCGTTAAGCCGAACGATAAAGTTGCCATATCGTTAGATAGGTCGGCGGAGTTGGTGGTCGCCTTACTGGCTATCATCAAGGCAGGTGCAACCTACATCCCGCTCGATCCGATATTCCCAATCAACCGCATCAATTATATGCTGGAGGATTCTGCCCCGGTAGTATTGCTTACGTCGGCAACCTACAAAGGGCAATACATCTCTAACGCGAAAGAAATTATCCTCGATGACATCTGGGCGGGCTTAAGTAACTACCCAACAACCGACCCGGCTGTAGAGGTAAAAGGCGAAGACCTCATCTACATCCTCTATACATCCGGCTCAACCGGGCAACCGAAAGGGGTACAGATAAAGCACCATAACGTGGTTAACTTTTTATACAGCATGCAAAAGCAGCCGGGCCTTACCGCAGCCGACAAATTGCTTGCCGTAACCACCATAAGCTTTGATATCGCCGGGTTGGAGCTTTGGCTACCGCTTATAACAGGTGCGCAAATTGTACTGGCAAATGCTGCCACCGCCAAAGATGGTGTTGCCTTGTTAGACATCATCAAAAAAGAAAAAATTACTGTGATGCAGGCTACGCCATACACCTGGCGTATTATGCTGGAAGCAGGTTGGGATAAAGAAAAGGTAAAAGTAATTTGTGGTGGCGAAGCCTTACCTATGGACCTTGCCCAACGCATCCTGGGCAAAGCAACGTCATTGTGGAATGTTTACGGCCCAACGGAAACTACCGTCTGGTCGACATTAAAAGAAATTACCGCGGATGACGGGTTTGTCAGTATTGGTAAACCTATCGATAATACGCAGATCTACATTTTAGATAAATACCAAAAGCCACTGATTGCAGGTGCCGCGGGCGAAATTTATATTGGTGGCGAGGGGATAGCGCATGGCTACCTAAATCAACCCGAATTGACAGCTGAGAAGTTCGTTTCAAATCCCTTTTCGGACGAACCAGAGGCGAAAATGTACCGCACTGGCGACCTGGGAACTTTTACCCCAGATGGTAACCTGATGTACCTTTCGCGAATTGATGCGCAAGTGAAAATTCGCGGTTACAGGATTGAAACGGGCGAGATAGAATTTAACCTGGCTAAAGAAGATAACATAAAGCAAGCTGTTGTTATAGCCCGTGCTGATAACAACGGCGTGGGTAAATTAGTGGCCTATATCATCCTGAAAGATGATGTGATATTGATTGATGATCAGGGCGAAATGACCCGGCAATGGCGCTGCAATCTGCGCAATTCGGTACCCGATTATATGGTACCCGATAATTTTGTAGTGATAGACGCCATGCCGATGACCCCTAACGGCAAGGTTGATAAAAAGGCGCTGGCTGCCCGGGACATCGCGACAGCAGAAACCGTAACTTACGTTGCCCCGCGCACTGATGTTGAGCAACTGGTGGCCGATATCTGGACGGACCTTTTAGGCATTGAGCAGGTAGGCATCCACGATAACTTTTTTGAGCTTGGCGGCCACTCGCTGATAGCCGTGCGGGTAATGACAAGGATAGAGAAGGAGACGGGTAAACGCCTGCCGCTGGCTATTCTGTTCGAGAATTCCACGGTAGAGAAACTTTCGCTAATGCTGGAGATGGATGGTAAATCCATGATTTGGGATTCATTGGTTCCAATCAAACCAAAGGGGAATAAGATCCCTATTTATATTGTGCATGGTGCAGGTTTAAATGTATTATTGTTCAATACACTTGCCAAACACATGGATGCCGGGCAGCCCGTTTATGGCCTACAGGCTAAAGGGTTAAACGGGGTGGACGAGCCGCTAAGCAAGATGGAAGATATTGCGGCGCATTATGTATCGTCCATCATGGCGCAAAACCCTACCGGGCCTTATGCTTTGGCGGGGTACTCATTTGGTGGCATTATAGCTTACGAAATGGCGCGCCAGTTTGAAGCGCTAAACAAAGAGGTACGGATGTTAGGCATGTTTGACACCTATGCTTATCGTACCCCGCATTACGACCCCTGGCTGGTAAAAAATATTAAACGTGGTATGTATTTTGGCCGTAAAATATGGCATGCCCTATTGTTTAAGGATGGCTTTTTGAAGACCATAACCACGCGCGCCAAGGCTATTGAACGCGGCGCGGTTAGGCTTTTATGGAAGCTTAAATTTGGCACCGGGCAAAAACAAACCGGCTTTTTTGGCTATTCGAACAAGATAGATGACATGAATAATGAGGCGCAAAAGCACTATAAAATAATGCCTTATGATATCGCTATAGAGCTGTTCCGTGCGGAAACGCGCTCGTTTTACCTTGACGATTACGTTTACATGGGCTGGAAGCCGTATGCCATAAAAGGCGTGAACATCCACAATGTACCGGGCGAACATAACACCATATTTAAAGAGCCTAACGATAAGGAATTTGCCCGCGTTTTGCAGGCTTGCCTTGATAAAATCAATTATTAAGCAAGGGCTTTGGGCACTATCACAAACCGGTATTTAAATGATGTATCGTGGCAAAACGCCGCGGAGGGTTCGCTTTTTATTAATGATGGCGAGGTACACATCTGGCGCGTCAACATCAGCCAAAACATAAAACGTTTAGAGCAATTTGAAGCTTTGCTTACCGCTGATGAAACATTGCGCGCTGGCAAATACAGGCAGCAAAAAGATAATTATAGGTTTATTGTAAGCCGTGGTGCACAACGGATCATTTTAGGAAGATACCTAAACCAATTGCCCGCCGATTTGCTGTTTGTTTTAGGCGATAATAAGAAGCCACATTTAGTAGGAGAGGGGGGGCAGATTATCCGCTACAATTTATCACACTCGGCCAATTGGATAGTGCTTGCCGTTGCAATAGCGCAAGTTGGTGCCGATCTGGAGTTTATTGACAAGGCTTTTCCGTTCCATGATATTTTAGAAGATAATTTTAGTAAACAAGAAGCCGAATATATTCATAATTCGCCCGAAAGATTTTTCGCCCTTTGGACACGTAAGGAGGCGATCCTAAAAGCAACGGCCCAGGGCCTCGGCGATCACCTGCCCATCACCCCGGCGCTTAATGGCGAACATGTAATGGATGCATCACTAAATGGTGCTGACAAAAACTGGCAGCTCATGAGCTTTCAATTGTTTGAAAATTATGCCACTACTGTAGTTGTAAAAGGTGAATTGCCACAATACAAGTTTTTCGACTGGATTTAATACTTGCAAGTACAAGCGTCCAAGCTCAAATTAGAATCAAATAAATTATTCTGATAGAACAAAAGACTTTAAAGTGTCTTGCTGTATGGGTTTGTATGCCGATATTTCCTTTATCCTTAAGCTGTTTTCTGGCGATTTTTTTAATGCTTTTTTAGATAGGGCGGTACTATCTGCTGTGCTGTAAAAATCAAGGATGCTTTTTTAAGTTGTGGGTTACATTTTTGTATTGCTGTTCCTGCAATTCTTCAAGCAGTTCATCGTAAGCATTGTCGGCCAGTTTATATTCGCCCCATGGGGTTAGTAAAATACGCGAAGTATCGCGTTCTTGCAAAAAAACAATGCAGAGATACGAAACTTCGCGTCTTAACTTTTTACCTTCTCTCATTATAAACCCCAAACTCAGCTATTGAAACCTGGCTTTGAGCTTTATCGACAGTAACACGAATCTTGGTTCCCCAAACGCGGTTAAAGCGATGGATCTTGACGTGGGAGCCGGTATTGCCTTCCAATATCGGTTTCCACACGCCGTTTTGCATGTACTCTAAATGGTAAGCGGTAATGTTTGGTTTTGCCTCTGTTAGCGCTATAGTGTTAAACGCTGTATCGTGGCCAAAGTCAACTTCGTACCATGGTTTTTCAACAGTTTTGCTGGATACCCACGAGGTGGTAAAGTCATCATCGTTGGCAAAGTCCATTATTTCCGAGTCGTCGCTCCAACTGGCGTTTGACGGTATGTTTTTGGCGATGTTGCTTGAAATGATCGGTGCGCCGGTAGCTGCAAGTTTTGGTGCAGGGCCATCGTTTTTCCAAAGTTTACCAATCTCTTTAAGTGCAACTAAAGCATTCTCATCAAATAAGCCATCGCGGTTTGGCGCAACGTTAAGGATGAAATTACAATCGGCTTTGTTAAGGGTTGTTAACTCGGTAACCATTTTGGCGGCATCCTTAACAGGGGTAGTGGGAAAACTGGTTTTCCAGAACCAGTTTTGCTGTAAAGGCAAGCAAGCCAACGATGGCATAATGTTATTCTCTTTTGAAATGCGCTGACCGGCACCCATTTCGTAGGTTTTAATGTCGCTGTAAAAAAGGCCTTCGGCAGGATATTTAGCACCGTTAAGGTCCATCAGCACACAATCCGGCTGGATAGATTTTACCAGGTGGTAAATGTCCTCAAAATTGATATCATCATAACTTATTCGCGACCATGGCGCATCCCATCCATCAATAATGATGGCCTCGATCTTGCCGTATTTGGTAAGCAGCTCAGTTAGCTGGGCCTTCACCATCTCGAAATGTTTTTGCGTGATGTTATGCGGGCGAAGCTTGTGGTGTGTATCAAGAATGCTGTAATAAAGCATCACTTTAAGGTCGTTCTTGCGGAACGCGTCTACATATTCTTTAACTACATCGCGTTTCAGCGGACTATTCATCACGTTGTAGTCGGTGGTTTTGGTGTCCCAGATACAGAAACCGCTGTGGTGTTTAGTGGTTAAGCAGCCGTAAGTCATGTTTGCGCTTTTGGCGGCTTTCGCCCACTGGTCGGCATTGAGTTTTTTAGGGTTAAAGGCAGACGCGGGTGTTTCCGGATCAGGCCAGTCGGCATCCATATAGGTAGGGATGTTAAAGTGAATAAACATCCCAAACTTAAGGTCCACAAACTTTTGCTGCAGGGCGGTATAATTGGCCGTGGTGTTAGACACCTCGATGTTTTGTGCCGGTACTTTAAAGATAATGCAGCTAATCAGGAAGCTGACGTCAGTAATTTCTTCATGGGATGAACGCTTGATGTTAAACCCAAAGTAAGCAATTATATCAGTAAGATAAAGTAAGGGCAATTGTTAAGTTATTCAGGGAAATTGGCATGGGGATACGTGCCTATGTTGTCGTCCTGAACGTAGTGAAGGACCTATTCGTAAACTATTCATGTCGGCGAATAGATGCTTCACTGTCGCTCAGCATGACAACTTTTTTTGACTTAAGTATTAACCCTTCTCCCTCGCAGTCAAAATCTCATCTATCATTCCAAATTCCTGTGCTTCGGCGGCTATCATCCAGTGGTCGCGGTCGGATAGGCGATAAACGGTTTCGTAATCTTGCCCGGTGTGTTTGGCGGTGATCTGGGCGAGTTCCTGTTTCATCTTGGCAATTTGCAGGGCCGCAATTTCAATGTCTGATGCCATACCCTGCGCACCGCCCGACGGCTGGTGCATCATAATACGCGAGTGGGGCAGGGCAGCACGTTTGCCTTTAGCGCCTGCGCAAAGCAATACCTGCGCCATAGATGCCGCCATTCCGGTGCAAATTGTTGCCACATCCGGCGAGATGAATTGCATAGTATCGTAAATACCCAAACCGGCATACACCGAGCCGCCCGGCGAATTGATATAGATCTGGATATCGCGCTTTGCATCAGTTGATTGGAGGAACAGCAACTGTGCCTGGATGATATTGGCCACATGGTCGTCAACCGCCGAGCCGAGGAAAATAATGCGGTCCATCATCAGGCGCGAGAACACGTCCATTTGGGTGATGTTCATTTGGCGCTCTTCCATAATGGCGGGCGTTTGACTGGTAATGCAGCTATTATTTACTTGTGCAATAAACCTATCCACGTGTAAACTTTGGACATGGCGGTGCCTTACCGCATATTTGCGGAACTCGTTGTTGTTCATCTTTCTAAGAAATTTAAAGGTTAGCGTTTAAAAAAGCGCAGTATACTTTGCCGGAAACTCAAATGCTCCGGCCGTGTAAAAAGTTGGTTGTGTACATTTTCTATTTCGGCGAGTAACTGCTTGCGGCTGTATTGATGCACAAGGCTTAGCGTTTGTTTGTGCCAATAGATATCGTCGGTTAAAGCGGGGTTCAATATTACTTTTGCCTGTAATAGTAAATTATCCTGCGGGGTAGCAAGGCCAAGCAAATGGTCGTCTACCAGTTTTAGGTTATTCAATGAAGTCCGCATAGCTTAATGATTGTTGTTTAACGGTGTCACGTACTTTTTCGAGGCATTTGTATTTCTGCACGGTTACAGACCGTTCGCCGGCGTATTCAAACTGCCCGGCAATATCTTTCATTGGCAACTTATGGTAATAAAAGGCGCTAAGTAAATCCATACAGCGTTTGCCCGCGGTTTCCAGGTAGTGCATCACTTTATTTGTTGAGATGTGTTCATTAGCCTCATCAGCAATGTTCAGCAGGTCGTCATATAAGGGTTGGGTACTATTATTATCCCGGAATTTTTTAAACCAAAGGTGTTTGGCGATACCAAGCAAATAAGCTTTACTATCGGTAGCAACCATATTGCCGGTTATTGCCTTCTCGTAATAAATAACAATTGCATCCTGGAAAACATCCCTGGCATCATCAAGCGATCCACCCAGCCGTGCCACATATTTAGCAACCGCGGGGAAGGCGCTTTTGTAAAGCTCCATCAGCAATTGCTCCCTGTTAACCGTTTTTACCATGATAACTGCATTTAATTATAAGTGCGCGGATTGGGTAATATATCACCGGGAAATTAGGAATTATTTTCCGTTTCAATAGAAACGTCATTGTAACGACATGAGATAGATTTTTCTACTCCTTCTCCGAAGGAGAGGGCCGGGGAGAGGCACAAAAAAGGCCTGCCAAAGCAAGCCTTCTATTTAAAAATTTGACAACTTTTTAAAAGTTGTCAAATCTAACTTATTTCAACAAGTCCGCTTTAACCGTATCCAATATCTTGAAAGATTCTGCAGTAGTTGGGGCTTCTGCGTAAACGCGAAGCACAGGCTCGGTGCCCGATGGGCGGATCATCACCCAGGTTTCGTCTTCAAAGAAGAATTTGAAACCGTCAAGGTCTTCGGTGCGGGTAACTTTTAGGTTGCCAAACGCGCTGAAACCGCTTTTGCAGTTGCTGATGATCTGTTGTTTCTTCTCTTCGGTAACGTGCAGGTCGTAACGTTCTACAGCAAATTTACCTACTACATCATAAATTTCCTGTACAAGGTCTTTTAAGCTGCGGCCGCTTTTTGCCATAAACTCCCATATCATCAACCCTATCCAAACACCATCACGCTCTGGGATGTGGCCGTTAACCGCGATGCCGCCGGATTCTTCACCACCCACCATAAATGGTTTGCCGCTGTTCACGATCAGGTCGCAAATATATTTGAAGCCAATTTTAGTAACCGTGTTATTTAAGCCATAAGCATCACAAAGTTTCTGAATTTTGCTGGTACACGAAAAGGTGGAATATACTTCGCCGGTTTCACCTTTTACCTTATACATATAATGTATCAGCAGTAAAAGGATATGGTGCGAATCCACAAAAGTTCCATCGCCATCATATAAACCTATCCGGTCGGCATCACCATCGGTAACCAAACCAGAAGCAATTTCTCCTTCAGATAATTTGATCAGTTGTTCAAATTCCTGCAGGTTACGCTGTATAGGCTCTGGTGCCTGGCCATCAAAACTTGGATTATAATCTGCATGCAAAAAAGTAATATCCGGGAACAGGCGGCGCATAACGTTTTGGCCTGCACCGTACATGGCGTCATAAGCCCATTGCAAACCACTATCGCGGATGGCAGGGATATCAAAGTTAGCTTCGGCATGCTTTACATACATATCCTCCAGGTCTACGTATTCTACCAAACCCTCGGTAACGTAATCGGTAACAGATTTTAGCTCGAGGCTGATGGTATCCGGGATCTGCGATTCTACCTTTTCGATATCATCTGGCGTAGCCGGGCCACCGTAAAATGCTTTAATCTTATATCCGTTATAAGCCGGCGGGTTGTGGCTGGCCGTAATAATGATACCTGCTGATGTTTTTAAACGTACAGTACCCAAGGATATCATCGGCGTAGAAATGAAAGTATTTTCGGCACGGAAAACCTTAATGCCTTGTGATGCAAGCACCGTGGTGGTTACATCGGCAAACATCGGCCCCGCAAAACGCGGGTCGCAACCTACAAGCGCACTTGGGTTCTCAAAGTTTTGTTTTAGCCACAATGCTGTAGCATATGCCACTCGTTTTACGTTCTCAACTGTAAAGTCGTCTGCAATGATCGCTCTCCAGCCATCTGTTCCAAATTTTATTTTGCTCATTTTAGATATAAGTGGTTTAAAATCCTATTTTTAGCGCCTCAATATTCATACAAGAATATTAATGTTTTATGGTAAACGGAAACAAATAATGAAAGTTTTAAAATTTGGCGGAACATCTGTTGGGAGTGCCGCCCGTATGCAAAAACTGCTGGACATTGTAAACCCGCAGGAAAGGCAAATTGTGGTGCTGTCGGCCATGTCTGGCACTACCAATAATTTAGTAGAAATAGGCCAGGCCTACCTTGCCAATGATAAGGAAAAGGCAGCTAAATTAATTGCTACACTAAAGGATAAGTACGAAAGTGTTATAAAGGAACTTTTAAAGGAGCCGGAAACATTTAACCAAGGTAAAGAGGTTATTGATTATCACTTTAGGTTGCTAAGCAGCTTTGCTAACGACCTTTTCACCCCCATAGAAGATAAAGTTATTTTAGCGCAGGGCGAATTACTGTCTACCACGCTATACCATATATATCTGAAAGAGATTGGTGTGCCATCGGTTTTGTTGCCCGCATTGGATTTTATGAAAACCGATGAAGATAACGAGCCTATTGTAGACCATATTACTGAAGAGCTTACACCATTGCTGGAGAAGCACCCGGATGTAAACCTGTTCATCACACAGGGTTTTATTTGTCGCAATGCCTTTGGCGAGATAGATAACCTGCGCCGTGGCGGCAGCGATTATACGGCATCATTAATTGGTGCGGGCATCCGCAGCGAGGAAGTACAGATCTGGACCGATATTGACGGGATGCACAACAACGATCCGCGTATTGTGAACAACACCAAACCCATTGCACAGCTATCATTTGATGAAGCTGCCGAGCTGGCTTACTTTGGTGCCAAAATCCTGCACCCGCAAAGTGTGTTCCCTGCGCAAAAGTATAAGATCCCGGTACGGTTGTTAAACACTATGGACCCGCAAGCCGCCGGTACCTTGATAACCAACACCAGCGAAAAGGATAAAATAAAATCGATAGCCGCTAAGGATGGCATCACCGCTATAAAAATCCAAAGCAGCCGCATGCTGCTGGCGCATGGCTTTTTACGCCGCGTATTTGAGGTGTTTGAGCGTTATCGTACATCTATTGATATGATCACCACATCTGAGGTAGCGGTATCCTTAACAATTGATGATACCACTTACCTGGGCGAGATCACCGCTGAACTTGGTGCTTATGGCTCGGTTGATATTGATGTGAACCATACTATTATATGTGTGGTTGGCGATTTTGCCGCCGAGAAACATGGCTACGCATCCCGCGTACTGGAAGCCATTAAGCATGTTCCTGTAAGGATGATATCATACGGTGGCAGCGATCATAACATGTCGGTACTGGTAAAAACAGAAGAGAAGATAGAGGTATTGAGAAGCTTGCATAGCAGGTTATTTTAGGAGCCTCTCCCAACCCTCTCCGAAGGAGAGGGCTTTAGAAATGTTTAATTAAGATAAATAAAAGTCTCCCCTATCGGGGGAGATTTAGAGGGGGCTAAATGTTCAACAACAATACGATACAGCGCTTTAACGATACCGAAACACCATTCTATTATTATGATATGGATGTTTTGCGCAATACGCTTGATGCCTGTAGGGATGCATCATCAAAATACGGTTTCCATGTGCATTATGCTATGAAGGCCAACTTCAACACCAAAGTGGTGGGTATGATCCAATCCTTTGGGTTTGGTGCCGATTGCGTAAGCGGTAACGAGGTGAAATCTGCAGTGAAGCATGGCTTTGATAAAGGCAAAGTGGTTTTTGCAGGCGTTGGTAAATCTGATAAAGAAATCAATCTGGCGTTGGATGCAGATATCTTTTGCTTCAATGTGGAGTCGGTCCAAGAACTGGAGATCATAAACGAACTTGCCGCTGCCAAGGGCAAAGTGGCTGGTATCGCCATCCGGATCAATCCAAACGTTGATGCGCATACCCATCATTTTATTACCACCGGGCTTGATGAGAATAAATTCGGCATTAACACCTGGCAGCTAAATGACGTAGCCGAGATGCTGCGTAAATGTGCCCATCTTAAATTTTTAGGCATCCACTTCCACATCGGGTCGCAAATTACCGATATGGAGGTTTACCGCAACCTGTGTACCCGTATCAACGAGATCCAGGATTGGTTTGAAGACCATGGCTTCGCGATAAAGATATTAAACACCGGTGGTGGCCTGGGTGTAGATTACTATAACCCCGACACCAATGGCATTGCCGATTTTGAAGCATATTTCAAAGTATTCAGCAAGTTTCTGCGTGTAAAACCTGGGCAGGAGGTGCATTTTGAATTAGGCCGGGCAATGGTTGCACAGTCAGCTTCGCTGATATCAAGGGTGCTGTATGTAAAAAACGGCCAGAAGAAGAACTTCCTGATCCTGGATGCCGGCATGACTGAACTGATGCGCCCAATGCTTTACCAGGCGTACCACGCAATTGAGAATTTGAGCAGGGAGCGTGGAGCGAAGAGTGACGGAGCGGACTTAACGGGCACCCCGCACTCGGTACCTCTAATAAATTATGACGTAGTAGGCCCCATTTGCGAGAGTACAGATTGCTTCAGGAAAGATGTTGACCTGCCGCAATCGTACCGCGGCGATTTGATCGCTATCCGTACAGCGGGGGCTTATGGCGAAGTGATGGCGTCTAACTATAACCTGCGCGATCATGTGCAGTCCGTTTACTCCGAATAGGTTTAAACACACCGCAAACCAACTGTAGATATTAAGCGTATATTAATTAAATAGCTTCTTTTGATTAATTATAAGGTGGTTGTCTTATATACAAAGTGGCTAAATAATTAATATTGCTTTTGTGGTTATAAGTAATGTTAAGGTATTTAGTAAAGCCCCGCAGGTTAACGCTTACGGGGCTTTTTTTATCCTAAAACTTTTTGAAGTAAATTGTGAACTCTACAGTTAGTTTTCCCGTATTTTAAATAAATGCGCAAAAAAAATCTTACAACTCGCACCAAAACCTGAACCAAAGTGCATGTTATAACGTATTAAGAAAAACCTTATAGTTATATTAAAATAACTTGGAATAATATTTATTAGTCACAATGAATTACACCGAGCAACAACGCCTTACCGCGGTAGACAGGTTTAAAAACCTCGACGACGGTATCACGAAAGACCTCAACGATATTGTTGCCCTTGTATCAGAAATATGTAACACCCCGGTTGCCCTGGTTACTGTGCTTGATAAAGATGTACAGTGGTTTAAAGCAGCCACGGGTACTGATGTTACAGACACCCCCCGAAGCGTTTCGTTTTGTAATAATACCATTGAGCAGGAAGGTATCAATATTATATACGACTTGCAAAAGGACGATCGCCACAACCAAAACCCCCTTGTAGTGGGCGAACCCAATGTGCGCTTTTATGCAGGCTCGCCATTGATCACCAAAGATGGTTATGCCATTGGGAGTTTATGTGTGGTGGATATGGAGCCGCGTGATCTTACCGAGCATCAGCAAAAAGCTCTTCAAATAATGAGCAAACAGGTGGTAAACCTAATGGAACTTAACTGGAGCCTTAAAATAATGGCCCAACAACGCGAACGTGAGCAGCAACAAGCTGAAACCATAATTGACTCTGAATTTAAACTAAAAGCTATTTTTGATAGTAGCAAAGATAGCCACATACTTATTGATAAAAACTTTTCGGTACTAGCCTTTAACAAGTCGGCATCATCATTTATCCACACCATTTATGCCCACGTACTTGTTAATGGAGATAGTTTGTTAGACTATTCGGACCCCAAAACATTAATCCAATTAAAAAAATATTGCAAAGCTGCGCTTGGTGGTAAATCTGTAAAACGAGAGTGGCATATTATGGCCGGTACCCCATATTCCTGCTGGATGAATACCACATTTATACCCGTTAGGAACAAAGCAGGCGAAGTTATAGGTGTGGCGTTAAACTCTACCGATGTTACACATCATAAAAAGCAGGAAGCTTACATAAACGTACAAAACGAGGCGCTTAACCGTATTGCTATTATCCAGTCGCACGAGTTGCGCAGGCCGGTTGCATCGCTGTTAGGTATCATGGACCTCATAAAAATGGAGAACGTGTACTTTAACTATTTTGAGATGATGGAGCTTACCGTTAACGAATTAGACGAGAAGATCCGCGGGATTGTTAAAGATTCTGAGAATACTCTTCATAGCCGCCACCTTGCTGTTGTAGCATAAATAAACCATTTATAGCACCGGCATAACCAGCATTTACAGCACGTTTGCACTTATGTGGATTATTATGCATACTTTTGCACTTTAATAAATAAAATAATGCAAAAAGAAGGAACAGTAAAATTTTTCAATGAGACAAAAGGTTTTGGATTTATCACACCTGATGGTGGTGGTGCCGACGTATTTGTTCATTCAACAGGTCTAATCGACGAAATTCGTGAAAACGATAAAGTTGAGTTCGAAGTAGAAAACGGTAGAAAAGGCTTAAACGCAGTAAACGTAAAAGTTGTTTAATTATATATTAATCCACTAAATGTTACAGAAAGCATCCGCTCCCCAAAGGGCGGATGTTTTTTTTGTTCCGCGATTTTATGGTTGTGAGTGTTTATTTTTATGTTAGCCTGTGAAGGATTAGCACTGCGGATCAGTCATTGATTAGGTCAAACTAACAATCTTTCAAATGCAAACAGGCCTTCGATAACTTCGGCATGAGTGTTCTAAGCATTTCCTCTCGTCCAAAAAGCCACCGATGCCAAAGCAATGATGGGCATCATTACAGGTATCAGTGTTTCCAAAATATGGCGACCCACACGATGGACAACATTTTCTTTCCGGTTAAAAGTAGGGAATAGTTTATATTTAAGTACAATTAGTATAGCTACCAGTACAACGGTTACTAAATAGAGCATTTTCCCAAAATGTTCAGACTTTAATAAGTCTGTTAACGCTCCCCGGGCCATAATACACTCAACGTCAAGCTAACAGCTTTGTGTTGAGTGTACCTTAAATTGGTGTTGAATAATCGCTTAGATAACTTTATTGAAAAAAATTTAAACAGTGCGGCATGGCATTTGTTAACTAAGTACAAATCATCTACTAAAAAGTAATTAATATGAAAGATCAAGCAAAAATTATAGCAGCACTTTTAGTGGGTGCTGCAGCGGGTGCCGCATTAGGTTTATTATTGGCCCCGGAAAAAGGCGAAGAACTAAGAGGCGATATCGCTGATTACGTAAATGACCTTGTTGATAAAGCGAAAAACAAAGCACAGAGTACTGCCGATAACGTTAAAGAATACGCCAGCAGTACGGTTGATTCTGTAAAATCGAAATTCAATGGGGCCGTTAACGATGCCGAAGGCGCTTACGATGATGCAAAATCAAAAGCTACCAATTATGCCGAAAACGGTGCAGACAGTGCAAAATCAAAAGCAAAAAGTACCGCAAACGACTGGAATAATTCTATCCAGAACGCGTAAGGTATTTAAGATACATGTTTAAAAGCCCTACCGACTGATGTTGGCAGGGCTTTTTTTGTGGTATTGCTCACTAAGCCTCCTGACGAAATAAGCAAAAAAAAGCGCCGACCTTTAGGCCAGGCGCTTTTATATTGGAAAAAAGACTTATTTCTTTTTAGCAGGCACGGCGGCAGGTGCCCAAGTATTATCCTTGGTATTGGCATCCATATAGATCCCGTTATCAAGCGTGATAGATTTTAAACTTTTACCCCGCTCGTTAGTAAAAGTTACCAGTGTTTGTTTCTGATTAGCTTCCCAAACCGCAGGGGTTTTGTGGACGGTTTTGGTAGTGCCATCGGCGTATGTTATAACAACATCAAATGGGATAGCGAAACCACCAACGTTAGCTACTGTAAAGGTGCAACCATCTTTACCTGTTACCGGGTTTTTAATAGCCAGGTCGTTGTAGTAATTGGTGAAGAACCAGTTGGTAAAAAACCAAGTTAAGTTACGGCCAGATACATTGCTCATCGAGTTAAAGTAATCCCAGGGGATAGGGTGTTTACCGTGCCATCTGTCCATATAACCATGCAGGGCTTTCTTGAATAGTTCATCGCCAAGCATATCTTTAAGCGCTAAGTAGCTTAACGATGGCTTACCGTAAGCGTTATTACCATAACCGGTGGTCAGTTCGCTGGTTTGGGTTATAACCGGGATATCCTGATTGCTCGAACGGTTATTGATCCATCCGTTAATACGGAACTGTTTATAAAACTCATCTGCCTTTGCTTTGCCTTTTTCGGCAGTGCCTATCAGGTATTCTAAGGTAGTTGCCCAGCCTTCATCCATAAACGCATAGCGGGTTTCGTTGATGCCCATATAAAAAGGGAACCAGGTATGTGCAATTTCGTGGTCCTGCACAAGTTGTGCAAAACCCGGGTCGCCCATTTGGCTGTCGTTCACCATCATAGGGTATTCCATATCGGCAAATCCCTGGAAAGCAGTCATCTTAGGGAATGGGTAGGGTACTCCCGGCCAGTTGTGGCTAAACCAACCCAAGGCGTTACGGCCGTATTGAACTGATTTTCTAAAGTCGGTACCGGCTACAGAGTAGGCAGCCTGCATGCTGGAACGCCTGCCGGTTTTGTTATCAACAATAACACTGCCTGCGTCCCAAATGTAATGGTTGCTTAGGCCAACAGCTACGTCGCTAATATCGGTAGCGGTCCATGTCCAGGTGTTCATGGCGCTTTGATTGGTAACCTTGTTGCCTGTAATTTCTTCAATGGTAGCCACATTAATAGTGCTGTCGCTGGTCATTGACTTTTGCAGGCGGTTAGCATATTCTTTTTGTAAAACTTTGTTTGGGTTTTGCAATGTACCTGTAGCCCAAACAATAAAGTTTTTAGGCACGGTAACGTTTAGGGTATAATCGTTAAAGTCGTTGTAAAACTCCTGTGCATCAACAAATGCTACGCGGTCCCAGCCGTTGTAATCGTCATAAACAGAAACTCGCGGGTAAAAGTAGGCCAGGTAATAACTGGTGCTGTCTATCTGCCCTTCGCGGCCGCTTTGTTTTGATGCGTCAAAATGCCATGCGATGTTGATCTTAACAGAATCATGTGGCATCAACGGTTTTGTTAAACCCACAGCCTGGTTGGTAGATGACGCCTGCGCGTTGTTCCAGGGCTTTTTAATACCTGCAATTAAAAATGAATCTATCTGGATGCCCGATGTTAAGTAATCGGGCCCTGCATCACTCATACGGGCCGAACCCGGACGGTGGATATTCAGGATCAGTTTCATGTTCAGCCTTTTCAAAGTATCGGGGCTGTTGTTGTAGTACGTGATGGTTTCGGTACCTTTTACCGTAGCCATTGGTGGCGCGGCAGTTATCGAAATGTTGTAACGCGCGCGGTTTTGCCAGTATTTGGCACCGGGTTTACCATCGGCACTGCGGGTGCCATTCTCAAAAGCTTTTTTTACATCGCGGGGCATGTAAAGGCTTTGGGCCTGCAATTGTACCAGCGCAATGCTGCAAATTGCGGTTAACAGGATTTTTTTAAACATGATAAATGATTAGCTTTTATAAAAACACGAAGCAAATGTAGAATATAAATGAGTAAACCTTTGACGGTTTTGGTAAACGAATTGTTACAATACTTGCTTGTTTTGCGGCTTTTAATTATATTCCTTTGTATCAAGTTATTTTAGTAGGGGTATTAAATAACTATACAAAGCCGGGCTTTTTAGTCCGGTTTTGTTATTTTATATGATTTTGCTGATGTTAATCGGTAATGTATTCCTTAGCTATCAGCGTAAATAACTTGTCGTTATCTGCCGACTCATCAAAGTTTTCCTTCAATAACTGCTTCACCTCGTCATATTTCAAAAGTTTGGCTATCATTATCAGCATCCGGTACGATGTAATGTTGATATGCTCCAGAACTTGTAAATAAAGCATCAGGTCAAGGTCGTTTAATAAGGGGACGTCTTGCCCGTCGTCCAGGCAAAACTCATCTTTCACAATAGAGCGGATAGGGTTGCAAACCTCAGGTAACGGGGTTTCACCTATGAGCTTGTAAATGTCTTCCATCCGTTCCACCTGTTTATCAACGTCGCCGCCAAACTCACCAACAGCAAGCTTAAGCGCTTTAAACGATGCAATCTTTACCAAGTCGTCTGTTCGCTGCTGCAAAAAACGTTTACCATTGTATATGCGGGTTAAGTGATGTAAAAAGATCTGCTTTAAAAAAGCATCATCAGGGGCGGGTGGGGTACGAGGAGCCATCTTGCTTAATTAATTGTGAAAGGGAATTCAAATTTAAACAATTAACAACCATTAGTACCATTTATTCGCTATTGCTCGTTATTATTGCATTATGAGATATAAGTTAGGCGATTTTGTACGATTTGTTGACGAAAAGCTGGAAGGCTATGTAACCCACATCATCGACGAGCAGATGATAGGTGTTACCGTTGAGGATGATTTTGAGATCCCTGTTTTAGCCAGCAAGGTTACTTATGTACATGGCCACGGTGCCGAAAGCCACGACGCAGAATACGTTGCCGAAGCAAAACCACTCGGCGAGTTTAAAAGCAAGGGCGTACATATTGCCATAGTTGCTGACGCAAAAGCCCAGGCGCTGGTGCACTTGTATATCATCAACGAAACATCATACCAATTGCTTGCCTCGGTTACGGCGCAACAGCAAAAGGATTTTAAAGGCGAGTTTGCAGGCATCATCGAAGCTAATGGTGTAGCCAAGGTTTACTCGGCTAAACTATCCGACTTGCAGCTATGGCCGAAGCTTATCTTCCAGGTTGTGTTTTTCACAAAGCAAAACCAGCCATCGGTAAGTCCGTTGAATGTGAGCGAACAGTTTAAGGCAAAAGATTTTTCGGATGCTAAAAAGCTTGTTCCGTATATTAAACAACACGGCTGGATGATCCAATTGGACGAACCGGAACTTATTATAGATGCCGAGAAGCTAAAAGAAAGCTTTTTTAAACCTGCCGAAGAGAAAGCCCCAACCACTGTAAAACCCGTAAGCGAGCTTGACCTCCACATCGAAAAACTGCGCGACGATTACCAGTTCTTAAACAGCAGCGAGATCCTCAATATCCAAACCGACCATTTCAAAAAAGCGCTTGATGCCGCCATTGTACACCAGATGCCCGATATTACATTTATCCACGGCACAGGCAACGGCATACTTAAACACGAACTGCATAAACTGCTTAGCAAGCACCCCAAAGTACAAACCTTTATGGATGCCCGTAAAGAAAAGTTTGGTTATGGCGCTACCAAGGTGGTGTTGAAGTAGGTGGGAAGATTAAGCGCTTTTAAGGCGCTTAATGGTATCAAACTCTTCTTGCTTTTCGGCCATGGCATCTTCTATGTCAAAATCATCTTGCAGGCCAAGCCAAAACTTCGCGCTATTGCCAAAGAAATGACTGAAACGCAATGCAGTATCCGCGGTTATCCTGCGGTTGCCTTTAATAATTTCAGATATACGCGTTTGGGGGATGTGCGTTTCTTTTGCTAACCTGTAAGGAGTAACTTCTAACGGAAGTAAAAACTCTTCGAATAAGATCTCCCCCGGATGTATATTGGGTAATTTTTCCATTTTAATGATAATCTACAATTTCAACTTCAGTCGCGTTGCCGTTATCCCATTAATATTATACGCCATTGATTGTTTATTCTGATGCTGTAAAAATCTCTTAAGTTACCTTTTAATTTTTCGAGTTTATTTGATGGCGGAATTGTTAGATCGGATACGTTTTGCGAATTATTTAGCATCCTTAATTTCCTTCTTCCCGTAGTTTGAATGTCCATGGGCATTTTAACAACCCTGGTACCATTCCATATTTTTTCTGTGTCTTTAGAACCGAAAGAAATGATCATGCTAGCTTCATACGTTACTAACGTTAAAGGTAAGTGATTAAATATTTAAAACAAAACATTTTGATTTGAATTATTAATCGTAATATTGCGATTGATATGGGGGTTACTAAAAAAGATATTTTTACTAATGAGCAAAATAAGTTGGCTATGCAATTAAAGGCTATTGCACACCCGGCGCGTATCGCTATCCTGCAGCATATTATAAAAGCCAATGCCTGCATTTGTGGCGATCTTGTAGACGATTTGGGTTTGGCCCAGGCAACCATATCACAACATTTAAAAGAACTGAAAAATGCCGGGTTGATCCAGGGGACAATTGAGGGTGCAAGCATATGCTATTGCATCGAACCCAAGGCATGGAAAGTACTGCAAAACGAAGTAGGTGCATTATTTACATCGTACACCGATGTTAATAAATGCTGTTAAAATTTTTTACTTAAATCAATCGTAATATTGCGATAATATTAAATAAATAAATTATGGAAAACTTAACATGGCGTGCTTTTAAGCAACAATTACAAGCAAATCCGCAGTTGATACTACAATTTAGGTACGCCGAAGATAAATGGGTGGATGCGGCTTATCATATTACCGAAATTAAACTGGCACCCATTACATCGGTAGATTGTGGTGGTGTAGTGAATAGATGGACGGAGATCATCATGCAGCTTTGGGAGCCACAAAATGAGCAGCAAGAAAGGGCTATGCGTGTAAGTAAAGCCTTATCTATTATCGACCTAGTTGAAAAAGTATTGCCTTTAGATACAGATGGCATATTAAAGATAGAATTTGGCAACCAGCAATTTGATACCCGCCAAATGTTGCCAAAACAACTGCTGATTGATAACGATGCATTGGTGGTAGACCTGCAACCCGATGTTGTGCAGTGTAAGGCAATTGACCGTGGCGGCAGTTGCGGCACTAATGCCGATGGACCGGAATGCTGTACGCCAATAGCAGAAGTTAAACCCAAAATTCAAATACAAAACCTTGCCAACAACGCATCTTGCTGTACGCCCGGATCTGGCTGTTGCTAATTAAATTTACCATGATGAATATATTAATACTATGCACCGGCAACAGTTGCCGTAGCCAAATAGCAGAGGGATACCTGCGCCACTATGCGGGCAATAAAGCGACTATTTACAGCGCCGGAATAGAAACCCACGGCGTTAACCCAAAGGCTATTGAAGTGATGGCTGCTGACGGGATAGACTTATCCGCCCATACATCAAACCATGTAGATGAATACCTACACATCCCGTTTGATTATGTGATAACCGTGTGTGACAACGCCAATGAAGCCTGCCCGTATTTCCCGGGGGATGTTAAACGCTTTCATTATAATTTCCCCGATCCGGCAAAGGCCACAGGTACAGCAGATGAAGTAATGGCCGAATTTATAAGGGTGCGTGATATGATCAAGGCATACACGTATGATTTTGTAAAACAACACATCAAATAATTATGACGGCTAACAATTGCGCCCCGGCTGCTAACCGCAAAAAACTTGGCTTTTTAGACAGTTACCTTACCTTATGGATCTTTACGGCAATGGCAATAGGGGTTGGTATCGGTTATTTTATCCCCGGCGCCCCAAAATTTATTAACTCATACTCCAGCGGTACAACTAATATTCCCTTGGCTATTGGATTGATACTGATGATGTATCCGCCATTGGCAAAAGTGAAATATGAGAATTTAGGTGAGGTATTCAGTAACACCAAGGTTTTAAGCCTTTCGCTATTCCTAAACTGGATAGTGGGGCCTATCCTGATGTTTGCACTGGCCTTAATTTTCCTGCATGATAAGCCGGATTATATGATAGGCCTTATCCTGATAGGCCTTGCCCGCTGTATAGCCATGGTTATCGTATGGAACGAACTTGCCGAAGGTAACCGCGAATATGCCGCCGGGTTGGTAGCATTGAACAGCATTTTCCAGGTATTGCTTTATAGCGTTTACTCTTACGTATTTATTACGGTACTGCTGCCTTTATTTGGTATGAAAAGCGAGGTAGTGAATATCACCATTGGTCAGATCGCGAAATCGGTAGGTATTTATCTCGGGGTACCTTTTGCCGTGGGCATCATCAGCAGGTATGCACTCATTAAATTAAAAGGGGAGGAGTGGTTCAGCCAAAAATTTCTACCTGTAATATCGCCCGTAACATTAATTGCCTTGTTATTTACAATTGTAGTAATGTTTAGCTTGAAGGGGCAATTAATTGTCCAGATCCCTTTTGATGTTGTGCGAATCGCCATCCCGCTTGTAATATACTTCGCGATGATGTTCCTGGTAAGTTTTTTTGCAGGTAAATATATGGGTGCAAACTATTCAAAAAATGCTTCTATCGCTTTTACTGCAGCCGGGAATAATTTCGAGCTGGCCATAGCCGTAGCCATTGGTGTATTCGGTATCAATTCGGGCGAAGCTTTTGCGGGCGTTATTGGTCCGCTGGTAGAGGTGCCCGCCTTGATCATCCTGGTGAAAGTGGCGATGTGGTTGCGGAGTAAGTATTATTAAAAAAGATTTTATGTTTATATTATCTTTATCGGCATGGTAATTGTTTAATAGTTAATAGTTATAAACCATTAAATAATAAATATCATGAAAAAGATAACTTTAATAATGGCAACTGCCTTTGCTGCTTTAGCCATAAACGCAGCTGCAAAAACTCATACTTCAACATCATTCCACAAAGCGGTATTGTTAACAGACCATATAACTGCTAATCAGGACACCGTGCCTAAAAAACAAAAGGTCAAAACAACTACACCAACCAGGAGTACTACGCCTACAACGCCAATGAGCCCAAGCAGCCCAATGACGCCACCAAACCCGACTAATCCGTCGTACCCTACAACACCAACAAATCCAACGGCTCCAACCAGCCCTACTAACCCGACTGTTCCAACGGCACCGGCACCAGCAATGCCGAACCCAACAGTACCATCAACAAGCCCTACCAGCCCTAATGTACCAACACAGAGCCCAACCGTGCCAACGCAAAGCCCTACTGTGCCAAGCAGTACGTCGCCAACAGCGCCACGTACAACTACCCCGGCTACAACACCCGGTAATACATCACCAGGTAGCACCGCGCCAGCTACGCCTCGTCTATAAGTTTATTAAGTTGTAATACATATAAATGCGAGAAAGGCCGGTGAAGCGAAAGTGTTACCGGCCTTTTTGTGTTATGATTCTTTCTCTATAAATTCTTTTAAGCTGATGCCCAATATATGGTTCCAGCCTTTGCTGAAGCTTTCCACGCCAAAGTCAGCGGTGTTTTGCGGGAAGCTTTCCAAGCCCGTATGCGTAATGCGCACCAGCGTTTTATCCCCCTCGGGGAACAATTCAAAACTAACTTCAGAACCGCCGGGGAAGCTATCGTAAGCCCAGGTGTAGCTCAGTTTTTTCTCAGGTTCAACAGCGGTTACGCAGCAGCTGTGCATATACTTATCGCCTTTGCTTCCCTGCCCGCTAAAGCTAAATTCGAAACCAACGCGGGGTTCAAAATTTTCCAGTTTAAAGTACCATTGTTTCATTTGTTCGTTATCGGTAAGGGCTTGCCATACACGGCTAACGGGGGCGTTAAGCGTGCGCTCAACTACAAGAGGTGTCGTTTCCATATTATTTTGTTTTTGTTTCGTTATTTAAAAAATCTTCGAGCGCATCTAATTTGCCGGTCCAAAAGGCACGGTATTGTTCGGTCCATTTATTAACCTGTTCCAGTTTTTTAAGGTCGGCACGGCAGTAACGTTCGCGGCCTTGTTGTTTTATGGTGATGAGTCCACATTCGGTCAGGATTTTGATATGCTTGCTTATCGCCGGGCGACTGATGTCGAAGTTATCGGCAACGGCATTTAGGTTTAGCTGCTGATGTGCAAGCAGGTTAATAATATCTCGGCGGGTAGGGTCGGCAATGGCCTGGAAAACATCTCTTCTCATTTCGTGTAACCTAATGGTTACGCAAATATATACGTTACCATTCGGTTACGCAAATTTTTGTCAAAGTTTTTTTATTGGAAACCATTGTATAGACAGGCTGTTAAAATTACGTACCAATATTTTAAATGATGGCAGATCTGGCTAAACGTTTCCCGCAAAACCCACTCTTATCACCCAAAGATTTAAAGCCAAGTGCCGATGGCCTGCATATAGCCTGCCTGCTAAACCCCGGCGTTTTCAGGTTTGATGGTAAGGTATGGCTGCTGGTGCGCGTAGCCGAGCGGCCCGAACAAAGCGAAGTGAAGGTATCGTTCCCGATCCTGACCGCTACCGGCGAAACCACCATTATGGAAATAGCCCTGGATGACTCCGACCTAATAGCCACAGATGCCCGCGTAGTGCATTATAAAGGGGTAGATTACCTCACCACGCTATCGCACCTGCGCTTACTATGCAGCGATGATGGTGTAAAGTTTTATGAACCTGAAGGCTATAAAAAGCTATACGGTATAGGCCCGTTACAAACTTTTGGTATAGAGGATTGCCGGGTAACCCTTCTCGAAGATAAGTTTTACCTAACCTTTACCGCCGTTAGCGATAGTGGAGTAGGCGTAGGCCTGCGCACCACTACCGACTGGAAAACTTTCGAAACTTACGGTATGATCTTGCCCCCGCACAATAAGGATGTAGCCATTTTTGAGGAAAAGATAAACGGCAAGTTTTACGCCCTGCACCGCCCTAGCAGTGTGGACATTGGCGGAAATTATATCTGGATAGCCGAATCGCCGGATGGGGAGCACTGGGGCAATCACAAATGTATACTAAAAACCCGCGAGGGGATGTGGGACAGCAGCCGCGTTGGCGCAGGTGCCGCGCCTATTAAAACTGAAAAAGGATGGTTAGAAATTTATCACGGCGCTACAAAAGAGCATAGATATTGCTTAGGCGCGGTATTATTAGATCTTAACGATCCTTCAAAAGTATTAGCCCGCACCACCGATCCGATTATGGAACCAACAGAGGCTTACGAAACTACCGGCTTTTTTGGACACGTGGTATTTACCAACGGCCACGTGGTTAATGGCGACACCATTACCCTATATTATGGCGCTGCCGATGAGTTTGTTTGCGGGGCGAAATTCTCAATAAATGAGATATTAGATGCAATGGGCGTGTAACTAAAACGTTTGCGTGGTTTGCCGGTAAAATGTATCAGAAATGTTTAATACATTGCCTTTTTATTAGCCAATTATGAAGAGCTTTTTAGATGAGGACTTTTTGCTGCAGAGTGATACCGCCCGCGAGCTATACCACGATCACGCGAAAGACCTCCCCATTATAGATTACCACTGCCACCTGCCGCCAGATCAAATTGCCGGCAACATCAATTTTGCCAACATAACCCAGGCATGGCTACAGGGCGATCATTACAAGTGGCGGGCAATGCGTGCCAACGGTGTAGATGAGTCATATATCACCGGCAGCAAGCCCGATAGTGAGAAATTTCGGCAGTGGGCAAATACTGTTCCGTACACCTTGCGTAACCCGCTTTACCATTGGACACACCTGGAGCTGCAACGCTATTTCGGGATCACATCCCGCCTGATGCCTGATACTGCCGATTTTATTTATGACGATTGCTCGGCACGTTTGCAAAGCGCGGAGTTTTCGGTACAGCAAATGATCAAAAGGATGAATGTGGAAGTGATCTGCACCACCGATGAGCCGTTGGATGACCTGACCCACCACAACCAACTTAAACGGGATGGGGCCGAGGTAAAAGTATTCCCGGCGTTTAGGCCGGATAAAGCCATGCACATTGAAGACGTTGCGGGGCTAAACGCTTATATAAACCGGCTCGAGGAGGTTTCAAACATCGCCATAAGTACTTTTGAAGATTATTTATACGCGCTCAAGAACCGCCACCACTACTTCGCCGCAAACGGTTGTACCGTTGCCGACCATGGCGTTGAGCACATGTACGCAGAGGAATATACCGACGAAGAAATGCGCGAGATCTTTGAAAAAGTACGCACCGAAAAAAAAGTGACCAATTCTGAAAAGGTGAAATTTAAATCGGCCATGCTGTATAATTTCGCCGTGTGGAACCAGGAGAAAGACTGGGTGCAGCAGTTCCATTTGGGAGCGTTGCGCAACAATAACAGTCGCCTGTTGGGCACCCTTGGCCCGGATACCGGGTTTGATACCATAGGCGATTTTAGCCAGGCCAGGCCGCTTGCAAAGTTTTTAAATAAACTGGACAAGGACGAGCGGCTTGCCAAAACCATCATCTACAACCTTAACCCGGCCGATAACGAAATGATGGCCGCCATGATAGGTAACTTTAATGACGGCTCTATCGCCGGCAAAGTACAATATGGCTCGGCATGGTGGTTCCAGGATCAAAAGGACGGGATGACCAGGCAGATAAACGCGTTATCAAACATGGGTTTGTTGAGTCGTTTTATAGGTATGTTGACAGACTCGCGCAGTTTCCTGTCGTTCCCCCGCCACGAGTATTTCAGGCGCATCTTATGCAACCTGTTTGCTGAGGATATTGTGAACGGCGAATTGCCTAATGATATAGAATGGACGGGAAAGGTAATACAGGATATTTGCTACTACAACGCCAAAAGTTACTTTAAATTCAAGCTTTAAGCGGGATATAGATCGCTATCAGCGTGCCCTTGTTTTGGTCGGATGAGATATCAACCGTGCCTTTCAGGTATTCCACCCGGGTAATGATATTTTTTAGGCCGATTCCTTCAAATTTCATCTTGTCGTTGGTGTTAAAACCGACGCCGTTATCTTCGATAGTTACCGAGATATTGTCATCCTCGCGGGTAAGGTTTATATCTAACCGGTTAGCTTTGGAGTGTTTTATAACGTTGTTCACGCACTCCTGCACAACCCTGTAAAGTACTATCTCCACATTATCTTCCAGTCGTTCTTCCAACCCGTAAGCCTCGAGGTTCACTTTCAAATGCAGCGAATCTATCTTGTTTACAAAATCTTTAATAGCTGATGCCAGACCTATTTTTAACAAAATATTTGGCATCATCTGGTGGGCAATGGTGCGTACTTCCTTGCAGCTTTCGTCGACCATGGCGAGGGTTTTTTCCGCGAGGGCCTGCTCATCAGCATTGATTAAAACCACGCGGTCCATCAGGCTGCTGAGGTTCATGCGCACGGCCGAGAAGAGCTGCCCTACACCATCATGCAAGTCGGCCGCTATGCGTTTGCGCTCTTTTTCTTCGGCCTCAATAATGCCTTTTGTTGCAATATTCTGTTGTTGCAAAACTGCTGCCTGCAAAATGCAGTCTTGTTTTAATTTATAACTACGGTACGATTGTATGCCAATAATGATTGCCACTGCAAATAACGCCGCGATGACCGCAATGGTGGTATTTCGCCGGGTAATCTCGAACTGCTGCTGCTGAATTAGTTTCTGTTTGCGTTCCGTTTCAAATTTTACGTTCAGTTCCGATAGCTGTCTGGTGCTTTCTACATTAATGAATTTATCTTTTGTAGTAGCGTAAAGTTTATGATAATTGAACGCGTTTTTATAATCGCCTGCTTTGGCGGCGGCATCGGCCATGCTTTCGTAAGCGGCTTCTACAATTTCAATAGCGTTTATTTTTTTGGCTATTGCGATGCTCTTGCTGCAATATTCCAGTGCGTTTTTGTATTCACCCATTTCGCCGTACAGGTTGCCGATGTTGTTGTAAGTTGCGGCCATCATCCATTTATCGCCCGTTTTTTCAGAAAGTTTCAGCGCCTTTAAATTATACTCTAACGATGAGCCATAGTTCTTTTGAAATTTATAAACGATAGCCACATTACTCAGCGCCATCGAGATTTTGGCAGTGATGTCCATTTTTGTGTAAACATCCAGCGCGTTCTTGTAGGCGATGATTGCTTTATCATACTTTAATTGCTGTTCGTAAACGGTGCCCTTATTGTTTTGGCAATCGGCAACCAGTTCTTCATTACCGATCTCGCGGGCAAGTGTTTCAGCTTTTTCGTAGTAGCTAAGCGCTTCATCAAACTTTTTCCAGCTGATGTATAGTGCACCAATATGTTTGTAGATGTGCGCGGAAAGGTCTTTGTCGCTTATTTTTTCGGCTTTGGTAAGGGCTTGCTGGTAATTAGCAAGTGCCTTTACATTCTCGCCTTTATCGGCGTTGATGCGGCCAATGTTAATATGGGCTTCTGCATAATCCACGGAATTATCAAGCTTTTCGGCCAGGGTGGCAACTTCGGTAAAAAGCAGTTGAGCCGTATCGATATTGCCACCTTTTAGCTGGGCGTTGGCAAGTTCTAAACGTAGCGCGATGTTATCGGGATAGTGTTTTAATTTGGCGGTAAGGCTGTCGATATGGGGCGATTGCGCCAGGATGCGAATGGGCGACATTAATATTATAACAGTTAAAAACTTTAAAAAAGCGTGCCTTTTAAACTGGAACTTGTTTTTATACATAGTTTTAGGATCGGGACCACCGGCATCCGCAAAACAGGGGAAAGTTGAGCATCGCAACAATAATCAACTAAAGGTGACCAAAGGCAGGCGCAACCTATATACCGTAAAACCCGCATTTTTATCTACGGGATTGAAGAACCCGGCTTTCTTAGAAAAGTAGCATCTCCCAGCCCTCTGTAAAGGAGAAGAGAGTATGAACAAGATAATTCGACATGAGGCTTACTTTGGAGACGGCCGGAGAATGGCTAAAAACTTTTGTAAATTCTTTAAAAAGTATCTTATATTTAAAAATCAATTGATAAACCATTGCCGGTGGCCAGTACCGGGCTGTTTTACCTTTATTAGTATTACCAATGACCGCAAAAAAAGCAGATAATATCGCCGCATCCGATGGTGTAAACACCTCACCGTTTAGCTACGAGCGCCTTTATTCCCTCGATGCCCTGCGTGGGTTTGACATGTTTTGGATATTGGGCGGCGAAGAAATTTTCCACACCCTTGCCAAAGCTACCGGCTCGCCATTTTGGAAAACCATTGCCAATCAGTTTACCCACCCAGACTGGAACGGCTTTCATTTGTATGACCTCATCTTCCCGCTCTTTTTGTTCCTGGCGGGTGTAGCAACCCCATACTCAACAGGTCGCGAACTTGAAAAGGGTGCCACAAAAAACCAGCTTCTTTTACGCGTTATAAAACGCGCCGCTATTTTGGTGCTGCTTGGCTTATTGGTGAACAACGGCTTAAAAACCCTGAAACCATTCGAAGAGATCCGCTTTGCATCGGTACTTGGGCGCATCGGTATCGCTTATATGTTCGCCAATATTATTTACCTGTATGCCAACCGCAAATGGCAGATCGTTTTTTTCTGGTTCTTTATCATTGGATACTATTTGCTATTAAAATTCACAGCTGCCCCAGGCTTCGCCCCGGGCGACCTTACCATGCCGGGCAACTTTGCATCTTATATGGATAGGCTGATCCTGCCGGGTAAATTGTATCTGGGCATCCACGATCCGGAAGGGTTATTCTCAACCATCCCGGCTATCAGCACAGGTTTATTGGGCGTGTTAGCGGGTACGTTACTTAAAACCGGGCATCAGCATAAAGGGCGCAAGGCGTTTATACTGGCGGCTGTAGGTGTGGTGTTTTTAGTGCTGGCGCAGATCTGGAATCTTGACTTTCCAATCAATAAAAACCTGTGGACAAGCTCTTTCGTGTTGCATGTGGGTGGTTTAAGCTTGCTATTGTTAGCACTGTTTTATTATGTAATAGACGTGTTGGGTTATAAGGCCTGGGCATTTTATTTTAAGGTGATAGGTATGAACTCTATCCTGATCTACATTTCCAGCAAATTCATTAACTGGAACTATGCCACCAACGGGTTCTTTGGCTGGTTGGGCGAATTGGTTGGAAATCCCTATAATATAGTAGTAATGGCTATATGTTTTGTAATGGTGAAATGGATGTTCCTTTACTTCCTGTATCGTAAAAAGGCTTTCTTAAAAGTATAATCTATCAATATGAAAAATATAAAATACCTGTTCTGTTTAATGTTATGCGTTGGGTTGATGCAAACGGCACCGGCACAAATGTCTATCCAGATATTGCCTAAACTGATGCTGCGGTTAGACGACATCGGCATGAACCACTCCGTAAATATGGCCATGAAAAAAATGGCCGACACTAAAATGCCGTTCTCGGCCTCGGTGCAGTTTGCCTGCCCCTGGTACCAGGAAGCAGTAGAGATACTGAAGAAAAACCCGCAGGTAAGCGTTGGCGTGCACCTTACCCTTACATCCGAATGGAAGAACTATCGATGGGGGCCAGTAACAGGCCCCGAAGCGGTACCGAGTTTGGTTGATGGCGTGGGATATTTCCACCAAAGCACAGGCGCTTTTGCCAAAAGCGGTTACAAGATAGATGAAGTGGAGAGGGAACTCTCGGCACAAATTGAACGCGCCCTGGCATCCGGGCTTAAAATCACTTACATCGACCCGCACATGGGCATCGCCCTATCAACCCCGGCATTGCGCGCGTTAACTGAGAAGCTTGCCCATAAATATAAACTGGCTATCTCAACGCTGAGCGAGCAGGTGTACCTGGGCGAAACCTATAAGGAAATGTGGGGCGAACCCGTTGTCACTAAAAAGAAAGCGTTTTTGGCTTATGTTACCAATAAACTAAGTAAGAACAGGCCAAACCTCGTGGTGATCCACGTTGCTCTGCAAGATTCGGAAATGAGCGCCCTGTTTGATATGAACAGCAGCATGATGAATACCAAAGCAGGCAGGCCGCTTACCGCCCTGCACCGCCAAACGGAACTGAACATGCTGTTATCGCCCGAGTTTAAAAAACTGATAGGGCTAAAATTTGAACTGACCAACTACACCGAACTGGTAAAGGGGCGTGGCCTTGATGCCATGAAACTGGAAACTGTGAAGAATTGATATGGAAAGAAGGTTATTTGTAAAACTATCGGCATTTACCGCTCTGGCGTTAACATTGCCATTTGCTGAGAGCTGTAGCAGAGGGCCTAAAGAAATGGCCGTTGCGCAGCCATTCCTATTCTCGCATTTGGTTGATTCAAAAACCATTAAAGAGGTTGGTGCCAATTACCTGGAAACTCACAGTGCCGAGCGCGACCGGAAAACGCTTTCGCAACTGCTTATGGGCGGCAAAGATGTAGCTAACTTTAAGCAAAACGAGATACAATCCATGCTTAAAAAGCAGGTAACTGCCGATTTTAAAGCAGGTAATGTAATACAAGTTAGTGGTTGGGTAATGGCGTTAACCGAAGCGCGCCAGTGCGCACTTTACACCATAATTTAGGATAGTCATGCACATCGACGCGAGAAATATAGAGGATGATAGCCTGATAGAAGGCGATATATGTATAGTTGGCTCGGGTGCGGCAGGTATAAGCTTAGCGCTTGAATTTTTAAATACACCATATAAGGTAATACTGCTTGAGGGGGGAGGCTTTGAATATGAAAAGCAAATGCAGGACCTGTATAAAGGCAAAACTACCGGGCAGCGGTACTATCCGCTCGATTCGGCAAGGCTGCATTACTTTGGCGGAACAACAGGGCACTGGTCGGGCTTTTGCTCCACTTTCGACCCGATAGATTTTAAAGAGCGCGACTGGGTGCCGCATAGCGGATGGCCCATAACCCGTGATGATCTTGACCCGTATTACCCCCGCGCCCACAAAAACCTCGACCTTGGCCCGTATGAGTACGATGTAGCATATTGGCAAAGTAAAGATCCGGAACTGAAGTCGTTGCCGTTTGAGGGCGATGCAGTTTACAATAAAATGTGGCAGTTTAGTAAACCTACCCGCTTTGGCACCAAATACCGCGATACTATTGTTGAGGCGCCTAATATCCACCTGTATACCTACGCCAACGTTACAGATATTACCGCCAATGAACACGCCACCGCCATTACGCAAGTAACGGTAAAAAACCTTGCGGGCAAGCAGCATACGGTTAAGGCAAAACAATTTATTATTGCCTGCTGCTCCATCCAAAATGCCCGTTTACTGCTGGCATCAAATAAACAAATACTAAGAGGCCTGGGCAACCAAAATGATAATGTAGGCCGCTATTTTATGGAGCATCTCGAGATAAAATCGGCAGAATTGTGGCTTACCCGGCCCGATGTATTAAAACTATACCATTGGGAGTGGGAGATAACCAAAGCCCGCGCCGAACTGGCCATTAGTGAGGATATGCAGCGCAAACATAGGATTTTGAACGGAACAGCGTCACTTATTCCTTTGGATATCGCCAAAAAGCAAGCCGCCTTTATAGATATTTGGTCGGCCGATACCGCGCAAACTAAAAAGAACTTTGCCAAATTTGAAAAAGTCGGGAAGGATGGCGCGAAAAAAGAAGGCCACAGTTCGTACCAGTTGTTTACCCGGATAGAGCAGGCTCCAAACCCCAACAGCCGTGTTACCTTAGATACCGAAAAAGATGCTTTGGGTGTACCAAGAGCTATGCTGCATTGGGAGCTTACACCGCTGGAAAAGCATAGTTTGCGGGGCATCTACAAAATTATTGGCGAACAAATAGGCATCGCTGAAGCCGGCCGTGTTAGGTTAATGGAATATCTGCGTGACGAGAGCGATAATACCTGGCCCGAGTTTACCGGCGGTGGCTGGCACCACATGGGCACTACCCGCATGGCAGCCGATCCTAAAAAGGGCGTGGTAGATGCCAATTGCAAAGTGCATGGCATTGCTAACCTGTTTATGGCGGGTGCATCCTGTTATGCAACGGCAGCCGCGCCAAATCCAACTTTAACATTGGTGGCATTATCTATACGCCTTGCAGATCATGTAAAGCAGAAGATTAACGCGGTTTAAATTACTGCCCGCTGTGAGAGTCACGCTCGCACCATTATGCCAGTAATTTAGAGAAGTTAGGCCCGTACGCTCGACTTTCCTCGCCCCGATACCATTACAATAGCTATTGCAATAACCCCCCAAAGCAGCATCTGCCAAGTGCTCATATCCCATTCGCCAAGCTTCCAGGATAATAGTCCGAAGTAGGTGCCTGCCGAGCCGCCGATAAAGTAGGTGGTCATGTAGATGGTGTTCAGGCGACTATGTGCATGCTCGTCAAGTGCGTAGATGCGTGCAAAGTTGGTTATTTGTGTGGCTTGTACGCCAATATCCAAAAAGAAGATGGCGATGATAAGCGCCACGATAGAGTATGGGAAGATCTTGATAAGGATAACGCTGGCGATGATCATCCCAACAGAAATTAGCAGTGAGCGGTGCGTATTACCTTTATCGGCCAATTTACCAAACAAGGGGGCAACCAAGGCGCCGCCGATAGCTATAAAACCAAATAACCCAATGGTACTTGCCGAATAATTTAACGGCGCATTGCTTAAGTGGAAGGTAAGTGTGGTCCAAAAGGAGCAGAAGATCCCGAAGGTGAAAAAGCCTAATAAAGCCGCCTGCCTTAATATTTTAAACTCGCCCACTAAAGATAAAGCCGACTTAAGCAGGCCTACATAATTGCCTTTAAATTTTGGCGGTACGTTTGGCAGGTAAAGTTTTAGTAATATGGCAACAACAAATACCATCCCTGCCGATATACCGTAAACAAAGCGCCATCCCAGCCAGCCGGCAATTAACCCGCTGATAACCCTTGCGCCTAAGATCCCTACCAGGACGCCGCTGAAAACCTTGCCCACAGTTTTGCCGCGGTTAACGCTATCTAATGTAGCCGCCATCGGCATCAATATCTGGGCAGATGTGGCAAATAGGCCAACCAGCATGCTCAGCGCGTAAACCTGGTATAATTGTGTGGCAAAACTAAACCCTGCAAGTGCCACCATTAGTAGAGTGCTCAATAGTAAGATCAGGTTTTTGCGGTTCACCTTATCCCCAAGGGGGATCAAAAAGAACATACCTAAGCCATAACCTAACTGCGCAAACATAGATACCTTGCCAATTTCGGAACCGGAGGCATGTACCGACAGGCCGATATCTTTGAGGATGGGTTGGTTATAATAGATGTTGGCTACTGTAACACCGGCCGCTACGGCCATTAAGGGGATTATAGCGGTATGTAGTTTCGGGGTGATGGTAGCCGTCATGCCGCAAACGTAAGCAAATGTGTATCGCCATCAAATGCAAACAAGGGTTATATGACGTACAATGTATATTTGTGAAAGTAAATTGACAAACCGCCATTTATTTTCATATTTGAACAAACACTAAAGAATGATCAGGATCTGTGTTGTAGAGGATGAAGAGAAAGTTTCATCATTTATAAAAAAAGGCCTTAACGAGCACAACTACGAAGTGGATATTGCCGATACCGGCGAAGCCGCATTGGAGATGGTTCAGGCGAATGATTACAACTTGTTGATACTGGACGTGATGCTGCCCGATATGAGTGGTATTGAAATTTGCAGGCAGCTACGCAAGCGTCAGCCGCAATTGCCCGTACTAATGTTAAGCGCTTTAGGCACTATAGATGATAAAGTGAACGGCCTTCACTCCGGCGCGGACGATTACCTGGTAAAGCCGTTCCACTTTAACGAGTTGCTGGCTCGGATTGAAGCCCTGCTTCGCCGTAAAAAGCTTACCGATGGCGACAGCCATATCCTGAATTTCGGCGGATTAAAACTAAATACATGGGACAAAACCGCCGAACGCGAAGGCAAGCAAATAAACCTTACCGCAAAGGAGTACAGCCTGCTGGAACTGCTGATGAATAACCCCGGCAAACTGCTGTCGCGCGAGTATATTATGGAACGGGTGTGGGGCATCAACTTTGATACAGGCACCAATATGGTGGATGTATATGTAAACTACCTGCGCAACAAGATCCAGAAAGGATTTGATAAAAAACTCATCCATACGGTAATTGGGATGGGGTATATATTGAAAGATTAAGAGAAGCCTCTCCCAAACTCTTCCCGGAAGCAGGGCTTAAATAGATTTTTAAAGATTTTTAAAAAGTCTCCCCTATCGGGGGAGATTTAGAGGGGGCTGATAATGAAAATAAAAACCCGTTTATCGTTATACTTTACGCTCATAAGTTCGGGGGCGTTGCTGCTTGTTTTGGTGGCATTGTACATAGCCGTGTATTCGTTTTTTACTGCCGATTTTTATAGCCGCCTTACCGATCGTACCAACCTGGCATCCCAACTTTATTTAAAAGCCGATGAACTGGCAGCCGACAGTATGCTGCAGATACAGGAGCAATACCTGGAGAAATTACCCGATGAGGCTATCCGCGTTTATGATAAAGACAACGTATCTGCCTTTAAGGTAAAACACAATATATATTGGACACAAAGCATTATTGAACAAGTACGCCGCGACGGAAGCATCCAATACGAGGAAGGCAACAGGCAGGTGGTGGGCAAATTTTACCGTGATAACCAGGGCGATTTTGTGATACTGGCTTCCGCGGTTGATGAAAACGCGCCACGGCGTATGGTTGTTTTAGGTGAAATAGCGGGTGTGTTGTTTGTGGTATTTGGGGTGATATTATTTTTTGCGGGGCGGATGTTCGCCCAAAGGGCGCTCTCGCCTGTAACAAAGATCATCTCGCAGATCAGGGATATCCGGTCCAGCAACCTGCACATGCGGGTAAGCCAGGTAAAAAGCAAGGATGAGATAGCCGAGCTGATAGCTAATTTTAACAGTCTGCTGGCACACTTGCAAAACGCGTTCGAGTTGCAGCAAACTTTTGTAGCCAATGCATCTCACGAGTTGCGTACACCGCTAACCAGTATTATTGGCGAAGTAGAACTTGCGCTGGAGAAAGACCGCGACAAAGCGGAATATAAACGCATTTTGTCGTCAATAGCCATAGATGGCGCGCGGTTGCAGGAAACTATTACAAGTTTAATGGAGCTTGCACAGGTAGATTTGAATTACACCCAGGCCAAGCTAAGCCCCGTTAGGGTTGACGAGTTGATTTGGGAACTGGAGGAACAATGGTCGGCCAGGAAAGGGACGGGGATGCTGAAGATCCGGTTGGCAACTTTGCCCGAGGATGAAGAGGTGTTAACCATCCCGGCCAATAAGTCTATGCTGTATATCGCGCTGAACAACATCATTGACAATGCCTTTAAATATTCGGAACCACATCCCGTTACGCTAAGCTTTGAAGCCAATGCATCGCACATTAAAATCGCAGTAAGTGATCATGGCCCGGGCATTAGTAAAGAGAACGCGGAGAAGATATTTAATCCGTTCTTCCGTGCAAACCGGGATAAAAACATTGCCGGCAGCGGCATCGGCCTTTATATCACCAGTAAAATAATAGAATTGTTTAAGGGCACTATCGAGGTAACGTCTGACGGACAGGCTGGTAGCACTTTTGAGGTGCAATTTTTGAAAAACAATGCCTCCGCATAATTCTAATGGTATTCTAATTTGCTTTTAATGTGCTTCTAATATAGGTGCGATAGTTTTGGTACTATCAAACAATAGCACATGTTACGTATATATTATAGAATTTTAATTCTGTTTGCCCTCGCTTTTATGATCGGGCAAAAAGCCTCCGCACAAACTGACACGCTTAAGGTAAACTTTAAAGATGCATGGAAACTATTCCTGCAAAACAACCTGATCCTGATAGCCCAAAAGTATAATGTTGATGCCACGCAGGCATTGGTTAAACAAGCCAAACTTTGGGATAACCCCGTACTAAGTACTGACCAGAACATTACCGACGCCAACAAAAAGTTTTTTGACCACAGCAGCGGTAACGGCCAAATACTGGTACAACTGAGTCAGGTTTTTAAAACCGCCGGCAAACGCGGCAAGCAGGTACAAATGGCTAATGATGATGTAAACATCCAGCAGGCACAGTTTAATGATCTGTTGCGGAATTTGCACTACAACCTGCTCTTAGATTTTTCGCAGGTGGCCAACCTGATAGACCAGCGTAAAGTTTACCAGACCGAGATAGCATCGGCTACCAATATGGTGAACGCTACCGATAAATCTTATCAGGCGGGCAACAACTCTCTTAAAGACCTGATCCGTTTAAAAGCCTTATTATTTGGCTTGCAGAATGACTTAGTTGAAATAGACCGCCAGATAAACGACCTGCAAAGCGAATTGAAAACTTTGTTGGTTGCTAATCAGGAACAATTCATCGCCCCGCAAATAACTTTTAATAATACAGATACCACGCTCAACGCAAATGACCTATCTGCTCTTGCAAAAGCAAACCGTGGCGATTACCTGGCTAACCAATATCTGTTAGATCAAAACAACCATAACCTGTCGCTGCAAAAAGCGCTGGCCGTGCCGGATGTTACCATCGGTAGCACGTTCGACCAAAATAGCAGCTACGCCCGCAACTTTGTGGGTTTAGAGATCAGCCTGCCGTTGCCCATCTTTAACCGTAACCAGGGTAATATCAAAAACGCGAAACTTGCTGCCCAAAGCCAGGAATACACGCTAAAGAACAGCGAACTACAGGTGAAGAACGATGTGTACTCGGCAGTGCAACAATACAAGCTTAGCCAGCAATTGCTTGGCAACCGCGAGAATGACTTTTACGCCAAGTACGATCAGTTATTTAAGGGCATGTCTAAAGCTTACCAGCTGAAGCAGATTAACCTGCAGGAGTATGTAGACTTTTTCGATTCGTACCGGGAAACCAAGATCAAAATTTTACAGCAGCAGCTAAACCTGCAAAAGGCCATCGCCGACCTGAATTTTGCGGTAGGCACAACAGTAGTAACGCCGCTTTAAGAAGCCTCTCCCCGGCCCGCTCCGAAGGAGAGGGAGGTAGGAACAAAGTTTAAATATATCTCAATCAATAATAGCACTAACATATAATGAAAAAGCACATCATATACTTAGGCCTGGGTTTAATTGGCCTTAGCGCTTGCCAGGAAAAAAAGACAGGCACTATGGAGACCAAACAGGTTTGCATAAGCGATTCGTTGCAAAAGATGATCAAAATAGATACCGCCAAAAGCAAGCCCATGAAAGATGAGCTTGCACTATCGGGCGAGGTATCATTCGATGAAAATAAAGTGGTAAAGGTATTCCCTTTCACCAGCGGGCAGGTAATGGAAGTTAAGGTTTCCCTGGGTGATAAAGTAACCAAAGGCCAAACGCTTGCCATTATCCGCAGCGCAGATGTTGCAGGTAGCTATACCGACCTTAGCACTACAAAATCTGACCTGGCAATCAACAAGCGCCAGTTGGAGCAAGCCGAGTACCTGTACAAAAACGGGATCTCGAGCGAGCGTGATTATACCGAAGCAAAAGAGAATTATAATAAGGCGGTAGCCGCGAATAGCAAAGTCCGCGACCAAATTGCTATTAACGGCGGTGGCAATACCAGCGCCAGCGGCTCGCTTATTATAAAGGCACCGGGCAGCGGTTACATAGTAGAGAAAAATATCTCGGCAGGTAACTTTATCCGCCCGGATAACGCGAATAGCCTTTTCACCATATCTGATATGAAGGATGTGTGGATTTGGGCAAATGTGTTTGAGACAGACATTGCCAAGGTTAAAAAAGGTTACGATGCTACAATAACAACACTGGCCTATCCCGATAAAGTATTCAATGGTAAAATAGACGAGATAAGCTCGGTACTTGACCCGGATAATAAGGTGATGAAAGTGCGTATCGCGTTATCCAACAATGATATGTTACTGAAGCCGGAAATGTTCACCAATGTGCTCATCACCAATAAAGAAGGTTCAAACTCGGTGGCTATTCCGGCAGCCGCTGTAATATTCGACAGCAGCAAAAACTACGTGGTTGTTTACAACAGCAAGTGCGACCTGCAGGTGCGTGCGGTAAACGTGATAAAAACGGTTGACGATATTACCTATATCGCATCGGGCTTAAAGGCTGGTGATAAGGTGATTTCTAAAAGCCAGCTGCTGCTTTACAATGCTTTAACAGAAGACTAATTACGAGAATCAAGACAATTAGAGTCAAGAATCAAGACAATTAGAATTAAGACATAAGAGTTAAGAAGCAAGACAGAATTAATTTAAGATGTCGTCGCTCTTGCTCCGGGCTCCGGCTCCTTAAAAATATAAAAATGAATAAGCTAATTAAAAATATCATATACTACTCGCTCAGGCACCGGGCGATGGTATTCTTTTTGACTGCGGTGCTGGCTGTATTGGGCGTCTGGAGCTACTTGAATACCCCTATCGAGACGTTTCCGGACGTTACCAATACGCAAATCATCGTAATTGCCCAATGGCCGGGCCGTAGTGCCGAAGAGGTGGAGAAAATGATCACCATCCCCATGGAAACCGTTTTAAACTCGGTACAAAAAAAGGCTAACCTGCGTACTACTTCATCATTCGGCTTATCATACCTGCGCATCATTTTTGATGACGATGTGGATGATGCCTTTGCCCGCCAACAGGTGCTGAGCCGCCTGCAAAATGCCGATCTGCCCGATGGTGTTAAACCCGAGGTTGAGCCGCCATACGGCCCAACCGGCGAGATCTACCGTTATACGCTTAAAAGCAAAACCGAATCTATCCATGACCTTACCGCGATACAGGATTGGGTATTGGACCGCCAGTTTAAATCTATCCAGGGTGTTGCCGATGTAAATAGCTTTGGTGGCGAGGAAAAAACTTATGAGGTGAGCGTAAACCCATCGCTATTACAGAAATATGGGTTAACATCCCTTGATGTATATAACGCCATTAACCGCAGTAATATTAACGTGGGTGGCGATGTTATCGAGAAGAATGACCAGGCCTTTGTGGTGCGTGGTATCGGTTTGATAAACAACGTCAGCGAGATTCAGAACATCATCATTAAAAATGTAAACAACGTGCCTATTCTGGCGCGCAACGTTGCCGAAATTAAGGAAAGTGGCCTGCCACGCCTTGGGCAGGTAAGCCGCGACAGGCAGAAGGATGTGATAGAAGGTATCATAGTGATGCGTAAGGGCGAAAACCCTGCGCTGGTGCTGGATAAGATCCGCGAGAAGGTGAAAGACCTGAACGAGAACATCTTGCCGAAAGATGTTAAGATAGATACCTTTTATGACCGTACCAACCTGATGGATTTTTGTACCGAAACGGTGATCCATAACTTGTTAGAAGGTATCGTACTGGTAACCGTTATCGTTTTCCTGTTTATGGCCGATTGGCGCACTACTTTAACCGTAGCCATCATTATCCCGCTTGCATTGCTTTTCGCCTTTATATGTATGCGCATTAAGGGGATGACGGCCAACTTACTGTCGATGGGGGCGGTTGATTTCGGGATCATCATAGATGGGGCCGTGGTGATGGTAGAGGGCATCTTCGTAGCGCTCGATCATCGCGCCAAAGAACTTGGTATGGAGAAATTTAACAAGATAGCAAAGCTTGGTTTGTTTAAGAATGTAGGTGCCGAAATGGGCAAGGCTATCTTCTTCTCCAAGCTGATCATCATTACTTGTTTGATCCCCATCTTCGCGTTCCAGAAGGTTGAGGGTAAAATGTTCTCTCCGCTGGCATATACTTTGGGTTTTGCCTTGTTGGGCGCGTTGATATTTACCCTTACGCTGGTGCCGGCACTATCCAGCATACTGCTCAAGAAAAACGTACGGGAGAAGCACAACCCGGTAGTTATATTCTTCGAGAATGGCATCCGCAGGATGTTTGGCTTCACCTATAAAAACCAAAAACTGAGCCTGCTGGTAGCGCTTGCCTTTATGGTGATCACCTTCTTTTCGGCAAGGTTTTTAGGGACGGAGTTTTTGCCAGATTTAAATGAGGGCGCCCTTTGGGTAGAGGCGGAGTTGCCAATGAGTGTATCGCTAAACCAAGCCGAGCACATCAACCAAAAGATGATGCAGATATTGGAGAAATTCCCCGAGGTGAAGCAAACGCTTGCACAGGTAGGCCGTACCAATGACGGTACCGACCCTAAAGGTTTCTTTAACGTACAGATCCAGGTGGATCTGAAAAATAAAAAGGACTGGCCAAGCGGCGTATCCGAAGAGGCTTTGATAGACCAGATGGATACCCAGCTGCGCAAACTGCCGGGCATCGTATTCAACTACTCGCAGCCTATCCGCGATAACGTAGACGAGGCCGTAGCCGGTGTAAATGCGAGTATGGCCGTCAAGATATTTGGATCGGACTTTGAAACGCTTGATCACAAGGCCGACGCGGTGATGAAGGTGCTGAAAAATGTACAAGGTGTAGACGATTTAGGCGTGCTGCGTAACCTTGGCCAGCCCGAGTTTAGGATAGAGCTTGACCAGCAAAAGATGGCGCTTTACGGCGTTGCCACTGCCGATGCAAACTCGGTGATTGAAATGGCTATAGGCGGTAAGGCCGCTACGCAATTGTACGAGGGCGAGCGCAAGTTCGACATCCGCCTGCGTTACCAAAAGCAATACCGCGATACCGAAGAGAAAATAGAGAACCTGATGGTACCTACCATGAATGGCTCAAAAATATCCATTAAGGAGATCTCGACCATAAAACAACTGACCGGCCCGGCGTTTATCTTCAGGGATAATAACACGCGCTACATAGCAGTCAAATTTAGTGTGCGTGGCCGCGACCTGGGCAGTACCATTGCCGAGGCGCAACAAAAAGTAAATGCTGCTGTAAAGCTTGATAAAGGTTATGCCTTTACCTGGAACGGCGAGTTCGAGAACCAGATCCGTGCATCAAACACATTGGCCCACGTGGTGCCTATTTGTTTATTGGTGATCTTCCTGATACTGTATGTAACCTTTGGTAATGCCAAAGACGCCATGCTCACCATTATGAACGTACCATTCGCGCTGATAGGCGGGATATTGGCGCTGCACATTACGCATACCAACTTCAGCATCTCGGCCGGTATTGGATTCATAGCCTTGTTTGGGGTGTGTATCCAAAACGGTGTGATCCTGATCTCGGTGTTCCGGAAGAACCTGGAAGAGCATATGACGCTTGATATTGCCTTAATGGAAGGTGTAATATCGCGTGTGCGCCCGGTGGTGATGACCGCCTTGATGGCCGCAATTGGCCTGATGCCTGCCGCCTTATCAACCGGGATAGGCTCCGAAACCCAAAAACCCTTGGCCATTGTGGTGATAGGGGGCTTGGTTACCTCAACTATTCTTACCCTCTTAATATTACCTGTTATTTATGCTATGGTTTACAAGTTGATCCACAGGCGCGAAAACCGGAAACTATTAAAAAGGATGGGCGTAGTTAGTGCTTAGTTTATTGTTTGAAACATTGCGCCCTAAAATGAACCGCGAGGGTTTATTTTAGGGATCGCAATGTTATTGATTAAATCAGGCCTGACTAATAAAAGCAATAAGCCTGCAGTAAAATACTGCAGGCTTATTATTTTTATAGCATTGTATGTTTTAATATCGTATCACCTTGTTATGAAGTAAAAAGAAGGCTGTAACACCATTGATGCTTTCAATGGTGTCGTCAAGCTTATTACACGCCCGACTTAAATATCATCCTAAACGACTGATCGCGGCTTAAATAGGCAACCGCCCAATTATAAAGCGTGCGCAGTTTGTTACGGTAATTCACCAACGATATTAGGTGGATGAACAGCCACATAAACAACGCGATTATGCCACGGAAGTGAACTTTGTGCTTAAAGAGATCCACCACCGCGCTGTTGCGGCCTATGATAGCCATGTCACCTTTATCGAAATATTTGAATGGTTTTAAAGGCTGGCCTTTAGCCATAGCAATAAAGTTTGCCGCCAAGGTTTTGCCTTGCTGTATGGCAACCTGTGCTATTTGCGGGTGGCCTTTAGGATAAGCTGCATCGGTTGTCTGGATGCTGGCATCACCAATAGAATATATGTTTTCTAATCCATGTACCTTGTTGTGCTCGTCGGTCATCATCCTGCGGCCTGCGCCAAGGCTGGATACGGGGATGCCATCAAAAGTGTTGGCAGTGATACCCGCCGCCCATATCAATGTGCTCGATTCTATCACCTCACCGTTAGATAGCATGATTTTACCATCTACATAATCGTTAACGTGCAGGTTTAGCTTCACTTTTACGCCAAGGCTGGTAAGTACTTTGTACGCCTCTTTGTGGGTTTTGTCGCTCATGGCGCCTAACAGGTTAGGGCTGCCGTCAATAATGTATATAGCACCGGGCTGATTGATCAATTCCGGATAATCTTTTTTAAATACGTAGTTCTTCATTTCGGCCAACATGCCCGATACTTCCACGCCGGTTGGGCCGCCGCCTGCTACTACAATGGTCAGCAGTTTTTTTCGTTCGGCAGGGTCTTTGGTGATAGTAGCGCGTTCAAGCGTTTGCAACAGGGCATTACGCATGCGCAGGCCATCGTCAATGCTTTTCATCGGGATGGCATTTGCCTCAATGTTGGCATTGCCAAAAAAGTTGGTTTTGGCGCCGCTTGCAAACACCAGGTAATCGTAGTCCAGTTCGCCGTCTTTTAAATAAACGGTTTGCGTAACCGGGTCAACTTTTACAGGCTCGCCCAGGCGGAAACGGATGTTATCCTTACGGAACAGTTTACGGAAAGGGTAACTGATGCTTGATGGTTCCAAGAAACTGGTTGATACCTGGTACAACAACGGAGGGAAGTAATTGAAGTTGTTTTTATCTACCAGCGTAACCTGGTAGCTTTTGTTTTTTGCCACGTTTTGCGCGAAGTTTACACCGGCAAACCCTCCCCCAATAACCACAATTTTTTTAGGCGTTACAGGCTCATGGCCTGTAAAAACCGAAGGGTTAGAAAGATCGCTCATTTCTGTATTTTTTTGTTTGTCACCGTTATAAATGACGATGCAAATTTAAGCAAAGTGTACATAGTACACTACTAAGTCAGCCTAATTTTACAATGTATTGATGATGGCTGCTCGGGGAGCTTTTGGGGCGAAAAAAAGCCGCTTTTAAGTGTCTTAAAAGCGGCTTTTGTATCTATGCGGATGGTAATACTACAAATAAGATTGCAGCGCACCGCTGCGCGATGATTGTTTTATACGTTGTAAGGCTTTATCCTTTATCTGGCGAACACGTTCGCGGGTAAGAACAAATTTTTCGCCTATTTCTTCTAAGGTGTGGGTATGATTATCGCCCAGGCCGTAAAATAACATTAGCACTTCGCGGTCGCGCTCACCTAATTTAGATAGGGAACGGCCAAGTTCGGTCGCTAACGAATCGTGGATCAAACCACTGTCGGTAGTTGGGTCATCATTGTGCATTACATCAAGTAATGTACCTTCTTCACCTTGTTGAAAAGGGGCATCCATAGATACCTGGCGGCCCGAGTTACGTAACGAGTCGGCGATCTTTTCCACTGTAGTTTCCAGGCATTCGGCCAGTTCTTCGGGCGTTGCTTCGCGCTCTAACTGTTGTTCAAGCGTTGATTGTGTTTTGCGGATCTTGCTCAATGTACCTATCTGGTTCAACGGTAAACGTACCGAACGTGATTGGTCTGATATAGCAGAGATAATAGATTGGCGGATCCACCAAACGGCGTATGATATAAATTTGAAACCTTTGGTTTCGTCAAAACGGCGGGCGGCTTTAATTAGGCCCAGGTTACCTTCGTTAATAAGGTCTCCAAGGGTAATGCCTTGGTTTTGATATTGTTTTGCTACTGATACTACGAAACGAAGGTTGGCTTTTGTAAGTCGCTCTAATGCGGCCTGGTCGCCTTCGCGTATTTTTTGTGCCAGGATAACTTCTTCCTGTGCGCTAATGAGGTCTACTTTACCAATCTCTGTTAAGTATTTATCCAGCGATTGGGTTTCGCGGTTGGTAATAGATTGACTTATCTTAAGTTGTCTCATTTAATGGGAATAATGCGGCCACCTTTTGCCGGCAATTAAATTAATAAAAAAACTTTAAAGAGCGGGGGGTACGGGCGTTTTAAAAGGGCCCATGAAAAAAATAAAAAGCATCCGTATGGTTAACGGATGCTTCACGATTATTAATATAGTGTATTAAGCTACTTTAACTTTTACCGCGTTAGGGCCTTTTTTGCCTTCTTCTACTTCATACTGTACAGTATCGTTCTCGCGGATGCGATCAACTAAACCTGATGAGTGAACAAACACTTCTTTGCCACCGTTACTTGGGGTGATGAATCCAAAACCCTTTTCTTCGTTAAAAAATTTTACTGTTCCTTGTTGCATTATATTGATTTAAATAGTGACAAATGTACCATTAATTATTCATTAAATGGCATTAATTTATTAATTGATATGCTTTACTTATAATTTGCTACCTATTAATACGTAAAATGACAATGATTTGTTATCCACGTATGTAAGAATAACAACGTTTGTCATGTGCACATCACAATAATTACAACACGTAAGTTTGTATACTGTTTTACGACGAATGGGTAATACTTAAAACCATATTTACGTTAGTTAGCCAGCACGTTTAAACGTGTACATCTTAAAATTATATGAAGAGGATAAGCATTCAAATCGCATTATTGTTATTAATAGGTGTCAGCGCCCTGGCGGGTACGCCTAAAAAGGCTTTAGTCAATAAAATTAAATTAGACACCGCCACATTTGCCACAGGCTGCTTTTGGTGTACTGAAGCGAAGTTTCAGCAATTGAAGGGAGTTAAAAAAGTTGTATCGGGTTTTAGCGGGGGCAATGTTGCCAATCCAACTTACAAGCAAGTTTGCACAGGCACAACAGGCCACGCCGAAGCCTGTAATATTGTGTACGACCCTAAAGTAATCACGTATGACGAATTACTGGCCGCGTTTTTTGTTGCGCACGACCCAACCCAGCTAAACCGCCAGGGGAACGATGTAGGTACGCAGTACCGCTCTGCTATATTTTACCATAACGCCGCCCAAAAACAAAAGGCCGATTATTACATTGGTAAGCTAAATACCGAGAAAGCCTACAAAAGCAATATTGTTACCCAGGTAACATCCTACAAGATTTTCTATAAAGCCGAAGATTATCACCAGGATTATTTTAACCAGAATAAAGGAAGCAACCCGTATTGCAAATATGTGATACAACCCGAACTGGATAAGTTTAGAAAAGTATTTAAAAATAAACTGAAAAGCTAAAAATGAAAGCGATATATATCACCGCTGTATTATTACTAACCTTTAACTGCGCTACATTCGCGCAGCACTTAAAGAGTAATAAAGGCCACGAGAACAACCCGTTTTATTCCAACACCGATACCACTCCTTTAAAGGTTACGGACGCCCAGTGGAAAAAGATTTTGCCGCCTACATTGTACGCGACTGCCCGCGAGCAAGCTACCGAGCGCCCTTTTACCGGCCAGTTCTGGAACAAAAGTGCCAAAGGGATTTACTACTGTGCGGTTTGCGGTAACAAACTCTTCCGTTCTGATGCTAAGTTTGCAAGCGATTGCGGCTGGCCAAGTTTTTACGAGCCTGTACGTAAGAACAGCGTAATTTACAAGCAGGACAATTCAGTAGGGATGGAGCGCACCGAGGTTATCTGCGCACGTTGCAGCTCGCACCTCGGGCATATATTTGATGACGGCCCCGCACCAACTTACAAAAGGTTTTGCATGAATTCCGTTTCATTAGATTTCCAACCGGACGGATTATAAATGCGGATGTCTCGCAACAAATCATAATACTTTGTTGCAAATTAAATGATGGACGTTATTGCCACTTCGGCGTTAGAATCACCGGAAAGCTTATAATTTTAGTCTGAAATTATAAGTTTTCAACTAATTGATTTACACTATCTTGTGACTGATGGCACGGCATTAGCATTTATTTTTTATGCGCCTGTTAAACAAATTTGATTTTTTTGGCGTTATAAATGGCAGTTACCCACTTAAAATAAACTGCGCTATATAGATAAAAACAACTACACTTTAACCAAATCAATTAATTCAATTACAAACATCAGTAACATGAAAAGATCCACTTTAATGGTTGGCGCGTTAGTCGTTTTAAGTTTAACCACCGGCCGTGCATTTGCACAAGTACAAGATACTACCAAAAAAACTACCACTACAGCTACCGCCACCACACCTGCAGTTGCAGATGGCGCAACCGATGTAGTTGGCGCATTAGCCAGCAATGCAGATTACTCTACTGCCCTTGCCGATGTAAAGGCGGCAGGCCTTGAGGCAACCCTTAAAACAGGTGGCCCATATACAATTTTCGCCCCAAACAATGCCGCGTTCAGCGCGCTACCACCTGCAAAATTGGATAGCCTGGTAAAAGATCCTGCAAAATTAGCCACCGTGCTTAAAGGCCACGTAGTGACCGGTAAATATGCTAAAGCTGATATCATCAAAGCATTAAATGCCGGTAAAGGCAAGGCTACGTTGACAACTATCGACGGACAAACGCTTACACTTTCGGTTACTGCCGATAAAAAATTGCAGCTTTCAAACGCCGCAGGTAATACTTCGCAGGTTATTTTATATGACCTTGTTGGCGCCAACGGTGTGGTGAACGGCCTAAACGCCGTGTTAGCACCCACTAAATAATTCAGTCAACATACAATCTAAAAGCCGCCAAACGTAAGTTTGGCGGCTTTTGTGGTTTAAATAAAAATATTTTAAAAGATAAACGGTGATGGTCCGTCTACCCAAACAGGGTGCATAATTAACTCCCTGTTTAAAAATGAATAACATCAAATCAAAAAATATAGCCGTTGTAGGCGCAGGCCCGGGCGGCTTAACGCTTGCCAGGCTTTTACAAATGAACGGCGCGAATGTAAGAGTCTACGAACGCGATGCTAATAAGGATGCCCGCCCGAAAGGTGCCACGCTCGATCTGCATGACGAATCTGGATTGGCCGCCATCCGTGCGGCCGGTTTGTGGGATGCCTTTATGGCGAATTACCGCCCCGGTGCCGATAGGTTAAGAATTGTAGATAAGCATGCCAAGATTTGGCTGGAAGATAACACCGAGCGGAACGATGAGCATTGGCGACCCGAGATAGACCGCGGCCCGCTGCAAAAGATCCTGCTTGATTCATTAAAGCCCGGCACCGTGGTATGGGGCAGGCAGTTTGACACCCTTACACCCAAAGGCGAAGGCTGGACCATAGCCTTTAAAAATGGCATTATAGAAACCGCAGACATCGTAATTGCGGCAGACGGGGCCAACTCAAAACTGCGCCAATACCTAACCGATATAAAGCCATTTTTTGCAGGGATGACTGCCATCGAAGCATCGGTATATAGCTCAGCTAAAACAATCCCCAATATGCACACCCTGCTTAACGGCGGTAAAATATTTGCCTTCGGCGATACCAAAAGTTTGATCGTGAGCTCGAAAGGGGATGGGAGCCTGGTGTTTTACCCCGGCTTTAAAACCGAAGAGAACTGGGCTCGTGACTGCGGGATAAACTTTAGCGATAAAGCACAAGTGCTTGCCTGGTTCAAACAGGAATATATAGGATGGGGCGATGCCTGGGACGAGCTTTTTGAGAACACCAGCGGCAACTTTATTCCCCGCCCGCAATATTGCATGCCCTTAGACCAAACCTGGGAACCAAAACCAAACCTCACTATGCTTGGCGATGCCGCCCACCTTATGCCACCCTATGCCGGCGAGGGCGTAAATATGGCTATGCTGGATGCCTTGGAATTGAGCCGGCATTTGTTGAACGAAAATTATCCTGACACACTATTAGCTATAAGATCATATGAAACCGAAATGTTGAAACGCGCATCAGAAACAGCATACTTTACCCTGCAAAACACCGAAGCCCTGCACTCGGAAGGCGCTCTAAAATTTATGGTAGATATGATGGCGGGTGGGGAATAGGATAGCTAAATTAACATATCAAATGCCTTGCGAGCATAAGCGGGGCTTTTTTTTGTCGCAATTCACCCTGCAATCTGTCCCAATTACACATTTTATTATTGAATGGTGGCGGGTATCTTTACTCATCAATAATAAATAATTATGAGAGTAAACAGGGTACAGTACACCACCACCGCGGCATTTGCGCCGATTAACCAAGCTAACATAGCCGAAATTATAAAAGACTTGAAACAATTGAAACATCCCGGTATACAATGCGGGTGCTGGTTGCTTCCAGATGGTAAAACCTTTATGCATTTTGACCAGTTTGTGGATGATGCAGCGCACGACGTTTTACTTTCCCGGGCATCCTTCAAGAAATTTGATGAAGAACTTTGGGCAAGCGGGCTGGAAGCGGAACCGGTAATGGTTAACCCTACTTTGGTTGCATCTACAGAAAACTTCTTTAAGGTCAACCAGGGTTAGGGGGCAACTTCTTTTACCATCGCCATAATGTTGCCGCTTTTCTGGCTGCGTAACAGGTGTGCTGTAATGGCGACGTTTATGATGTTGCCGTTTTTTTTATGATGGCGCCAAACGCCGCTATCATTCATGCCGGGTTGTAATTCGCGTGCCGCGGTATGCACAGCGGCAAGGTCTTCGGGTAAACAAAGATCCAGCACATTCATCTTGAAAAACTCCTCCCGGCTGTAACCGTAAAAAGAAATTGCAGCCTCGTTAACCGCGGTAAAAGCAAACGTGCGCAGGTCAATGATCCACATTGGGTTGGGGTTATCGTCAAAATAGCTGCGATAGCGTAATTCGCTTTCAGATATGCGGCGGGTGTGTAGTTTTATCAGTTGATATAGCAGCAAACCGGTTAGCAATACATACCCAACGCCTTTAATGCTGCCTATAAATAATACAAACTCCAGGTCGACGTGGTTTTGCATGGCAAATAATAGCTTGTCGCTCAGCATAATCCATAGCACGCCAACAATCACATAAATAGCCGCTATTTTAAATGCCCCTGATTTCATCTATCCGAATATAGAGAATTTGAAATCAAATACTTTGATAGGATAGATTATAATTAAAACAAACTTGCCTGGTCGTTATCCGGCCCTTGCTGATATATGCGGATAAGTGTAATAATATCTGCCCCGTATTGATTTGCCTTTTGAGGGCCTACGCCTTTAATGCCGCTGAAGTTTTTTAAAGTTGCCGGCAGTTTTTCTGCAATAGCAGCCAGCGTTTTCTCGGTAAACACCATCCCTGGCATTATTTTCTGACGGGTTGCCGCTTTTTCGCGCCAGGCGAGTAGCTGATTGTAAAGCTCTTCGTTAGGCAGGGCGTTCAGTGCTTTAAGATAGCCGCGGTCGTGAGTGGTTACTTTGTTTTTTAGCTGCTCTAAATAAATGGTGGTTTTAAAAGGATTTGCCGTAAAATATTGTAATAGCTGTATGCGGTTCATCAGCCATATAATAAGTTGGTCGGCTTTGGCGGCTTTTTCTTTTGATTTATCTATCAGGAAAGGCAGGTTTTGGTGCAGTATTTCTATAGCCCCGGTTAGTTTCTCCAAAAAATAGGCTGATGCCTGCTGGCTGCGCTCAATTTTTAGTTGCCGGTTGAATTTTTCTGCTACGGCAATAATATCCGTTTCCAGGTTGGGCAGTAAACTGGTAAATTCTTTAAGCTTGGTTTGCAGCGGGCCAAAGTTAAATAGTTCGCTTAATAAGTATTGCTGATACAGGTGCCTGTCGTGCTCAAGCCGTTTTTCGTCGGGTGCTACCTGTGCCGAGTGCTCGTTAAAACGCGTAACTGCCGGGTCGCCAATAATATTGCGTGCCGCGATGGGGTTACGTAAAACCATGCCTGCAAGGCTGCGGCAACGGCTTAAAGCAACGTATGCCTGCCCGTGCGCAAAAGATTCAGATACATCTATAATGGCCTTATCAAAACTAAGCCCCTGGCTTTTATGAATGGTGATAGACCAGGCCAGTTTAAGCGGGATCTGCGCGAAACTGCCCGAATTGGTTTCGTTGATCTCGTCGCCCTCCATCTGGTAATTTATATTGGTCCACTCCAGCGCTTCTACTGCTATTTCCTTGCCATCGCTGCCGCATTGTACGTAAACCGTGCTTTCATCCAGCGCGGTAACAGTGCCTATTTTACCATTATAATATAACTTCTCCGCCGAGCTATCATTCTTCACAAACATCACCTGCGAGCCAATTTTCAATTTCAGGCTGATGTCGGTAGGGTAGGCATCCCTCGGGAAATCGCCGCTAACGGTAGCGGTATATTCCACCTCTCGGGCGTTAAGCGCCTCCAGGTATTCGTAATTAATTTTTTGTGCTATGCTGTTGTGGGTGGTGAGTGTAATATACGGCTCATCAACTGTAGGTTTAAAGCCGGGTACATGCCTGTCGTTTAACGTTTGCAGGCTTGCAGGGCTGATGGTATTGTTGCGCACCTCATTCAAAATATCAACAAAGGCCTGCTCTTTTTGCCTGAACACGTGGTTAAGCTCTATACGTACATAAGGCGCTTTTTGCATCACCCTGCTGCTGAAAAAGTAAGGTGTATTATAATAAGGCCGTAATATGCCCCATTCATCATCTTTAATGATGGGGCTAAGCTGTGAAAGATCGCCAATAAGCAATAACTGCACACCACCAAAAGGATACGACGAGCCTTTTATATTGCGTAGTATCAAGTCTATCTGGTCAAGCACATCGGGGCGCACCATACTCACCTCGTCAATAACCAGCAATTCCAGGTTGGCAAGCAATTCTTTCTTCTCGGTGTTGAAATGCACTTCGGGTCTTTCTGTTCCCGATGGGATTATCGGCCCAAAGCCTAATTGAAAAAACGAGTGGATGGTCATGCCCCCGGCATTGATGGCAGCTACGCCTGTGGGCGCAACTACGGCAAGCTTTTTTTGCGAAGACTGCCGCAGGTTTTGCAGAAAAGTGGTTTTGCCGGTGCCCGCTTTACCCGTTAAAAAAACAACCGTGTTGGTGCTTTCTAAATAATCATAAGCCAACTGCATCACCGGGTTCATCTCTGCCATTACTGGTGCAAAAATATAATTCTATTTTGCTAAAAATGTAAGCAAAACAAAAATTTACTAAAAATCTTCGGGTATTTCAAAAGTGATGGTTTGTTTGCTTAGGGGATGCACAAATTGCAGGTAAGCCGCATGTAGGTAAAGCCTTCCGGCCCCGGTTGCGTACAAATCATCGCCAACAATAGGGGCGTTAAGCCCCTGCAGGTGTGCCGCATGCATCCTTAACTGGTGGGTGCGCCCGGTTAGCGGCCAAAAATGGACTTTAGTAGTATGCTCGTTCCGTTGAATCACTTTCCATTTGGTTACGGCCTTTTTGCCTTCGTCAAAACAAACCAGTTGCCTTGGCCTGTTCAGCAAGTCCGCCCGCAGGGGCAAGCTGATCTCGCCTTCAGATTCCATGATCACTTTAGAAAGCAACGCGGTGTAGCGTTTGGTTACCGTGCGTTTTGAAAATTGCGCCTGGATAAATTTATGGGCTTCCTTAGTTTTGGCTACTACCAACAACCCCGACGTGCCCATGTCCAACCTGTGGACGATAAGTGGTTCGATATCATCAAACCTTGATTTTAACCTGCTATAAACCGAATCATGGATATTAACCCCCGGCACCGAACGTAAATCGGCAGATTTGTTAACTATAACAAAGTAATCATCCTCGTAAATAATATCGATCACATTGCTTTCGGTAGGGTTTTCGAGGAGCGGGTTATCGTCTACGGCCATCCCCTCCAGCATGTGTGCCAAAATGGGTTTACATTTACCCGTGCAGGCAGGGTAAAATTGCTTATGCTGCCTTATTTCAGATTTTGGTGCCGCGCCCCACCAAAACTCGGCCATGGCAAGCGGTTTGTAACCGTGCTTGAATGCGTATTGTAATAGTTTTGGGGTGGCACATTCGCCGGCAGCAGCGGGGGGCTTCCCAAAAACGGTAGCAGCGAATATCTCATGCAGGCTTTTCTCTCTGTTATTTATATTGAGGAATACATATTGTTCAAACAACTGCTGCTGCAATGCAGACGACCTTTCCCTACGGTCTTTTTTTAAACGTTCTGCCTCATCCTCAGACTGTGCAATGCGTGATTTTAGTTCGGTTAGGTGTTGTTCCCATTTGTTGGATAGTATGTTAAACTCATGCTTGTCCCGCAGGCTTTGTTTAATTAGGTCGGCTTCAAAAGCTTCATAATCTGGCTCGTCTAAAATGCCTTTTTGCGCTTCGCGGAGCTTTTTACGGCGATCCTTATTCTTTTTTAGCTGTTTTTTGGATGATGCTATTTCTTCAAGGGATAGTGTAGTGGCCTGCTCATGTTCCTGTTTTTGGTTGATGTAATTTTCATCAGACTCTATTGCCTTTACCTGTTGGTTAATGGTATTGATGATATCCTGTCCCTTCAGGAAGAAACTATCCTCTATCAGCATATCAAAAACGGGTGGTACAAATTTAGAGTGATCGTTAGAGCCGGCCATTTTACCCGAGAAGGCAGATAAATAACCCAACCTGCCATCCGCATCTTGCACTACCAAAACGCCAAACATTTTGCCAATAACAGGGCCTTCCTGCTCATCATCCAATCCAAAATTATGGTTAAGGTTGATTTGCTCGTTTAGATATTTTTGTAGATCTGCCACAGCAAGTAATGTTAACGGGTGCGGAACGTAATAAAACGGGAAAGTGAATTTTTGGGGTAAGGCGATACCGTTTATAGAAGTATCAGAAAAGTAGGAGAGATGATGTTGGCCGTTGTTACCCATTTGCAGATGCAAAAATAACAGATATAAACTGAAGATGTATTTAAGTTAACTACCGCGTCATCTTTTTGTTAAAAATATAAGTTGGTAACATAACCACATCTTAAATCCCTATCTTTTCAAAATCGATAAGTATAAGCCAATTTTCAATTATATAATACGCTAAAAATGGAAAACGATTCAAACGACATCAGCAAGTGCCCGTTCCTGAACGGTGGTCAGAAACAAAATGCAGCCGGCGGCGGCACGCGTAACCGCGATTGGTGGCCCAACCAGTTAAAGCTTGGCATCCTGCGTCAAAATTCATCCCTGTCTGACCCAATGGGCGAAGATTTTAATTATACCGAAGCCTTTAACAGCCTTGACCTGGAGGCCGTGAAAACAGACCTGCACGCGTTAATGACCGATTCGCAGGACTGGTGGCCGGCAGATTTTGGGCATTACGGCGGTTTGTTCATCCGTATGGCATGGCATAGCGCTGGTACCTACCGTATTACTGATGGGCGTGGCGGCGGTGGCGCGGGCCTGCAACGTTTTGCCCCGCTTAACAGCTGGCCCGATAACGTAAGCCTTGATAAAGCCCGCAGGTTGCTTTGGCCTATAAAACAAAAATATGGACGCAGTATTTCCTGGGCCGATCTGATGATACTGGCGGGTAACATCGCCTTAGAATCTATGGGTTTTAAAACTTTTGGCTTCGCCGGTGGCAGGCCTGATGTATGGGAAGCTGATGAATCTGTTTACTGGGGTGCCGAAACAACCTGGTTGGGTAACGATAAACGTTATGCCGATGGTTCGCCGGGTGTAGAGGGGCGCGGTGTATTGGTATCTGATGAGGATGCTAATGGCGATATCCACACGCGTAACCTTGAAAAACCACTTGGTGCTGCACACATGGGTTTGATATACGTTAACCCCGAGGGGCCCGATGGAAACCCCGACCCAATAGCGTCCGCAAGGGATATCCGCGAAACTTTCGGCCGTATGGCCATGAATGATGAAGAAACCGTCGCGCTTATTGCTGGTGGCCACAGCTTTGGTAAAACCCACGGCGCAGCATCATCAGATCATGTAGGTAAAGAACCGGAGGCCAGCGATGTAGAGTTGCAGGGCTTTGGCTGGGCAAACCAATACGGATCTGGCAAAGGTGCAGATACAATTACCAGCGGCCTGGAAGTAACCTGGACAACCACACCAACCCAATGGAGCAATAACTATTTCGAAAACCTGTTCGGCTTTGAGTGGGAGCTTACCAAAAGCCCTGCCGGCGCGCATCAATGGGTTGCAAAAAATGCGGAAGATATTATCCCTGACGCTTACGATAATTCTAAAAAGCATAAGCCAACCATGCTTACAACGGATATTGCCCTTAGGGTAGACCCGGCTTACGAAAAGGTATCGAGGCGCTTTTTGGAAGACCATGAAGCATTTTCTGATGCATTTGCACGTGCATGGTTTAAACTAACCCACCGCGATATGGGCCCGCGCGAGCGTTATCTTGGCCCGGATGTACCGCAGGAAGAATTGCTTTGGCAAGATCCTATCCCTGCCGTAGACCATGCTTTAATAAGCGCGGAGGATATAGAAGCTTTAAAAGCGAAAATATTAGATTCGGGACTAAGTGTTTCTCAGCTGGTATCTACCGCGTGGGCTTCGGCTTCAACCTTCCGCGGGTCGGATAAACGCGGTGGCGCAAATGGCGCACGCATCCGTTTGGCCCCGCAAAGGTACTGGCAGGTTAATAACCCTGCAAAGCTGCGGGAGGTATTAAGCGTGTTAGAAAATATCCAAAGAGAGTTTAACAACAGCGGCCAAAAAGTTTCTCTGGCCGACCTTATCGTGTTGGCGGGATCGGTGGGCGTGGAAAAGGCTGCCAAAGATGCCGGGCATGATATTACCGTTCCGTTTACGCCGGGCCGTATGGACGCCTCGCAAGAGCAAACAGATGTAGAGGCAATGGGTTATTTAGAGCCTGCTGCAGATGGTTTCCGCAATTACCGCAATTCAAAAGCTGAAATAGCTACGGAGGAATTGCTGATAGATAAAGCCCAACTGCTTACCCTTACCGCGCCGGAATTAACGGTTTTAGTTGGTGGTTTGCGCGTGTTAGATACTAACTATGATGGGTCTAAACATGGTGTGTTTACCACGCGCCCCGGCCAGCTTACCAACGACTTTTTTGTGAACTTGCTGGATATGGGTACCGCCTGGAAGGCAACGGGGGGCAAGGAACTTTATGAAGGTATCGACAGAAGTACGGGTGTGTTTAAGTGGACAGCCACCCGCGCCGATCTGGTGTTCGGTTCAAACTCCGAGTTGCGGGCCGTTGCCGAAGTTTACGGAAGCGCTGATGCACAGGGGAAATTTGTTAAGGACTTTGTGGCCGCATGGCATAAGGTGATGAACCTGGATAGGTTTGATATCAAGTAAATCGAATTTACTGCCAATAGTAAAGCCGCCTGCTGATAAGCAGGCGGCTTTTATGTTTAATAATCCTTTGCTCAATGGTGCATGTTGCCGTTATTTGCACAGTTTCAAAATCTAAAGATGCAAGCGACCATGCCCCTCATCATGGAGTAGATTGATAAAGAAACTTTTTGTTGGCAACATGTATCTTTAAAATAAGCCCGCTTTCAACTAATTTTTTCAGGCGGCCATAAAATGAACTTATACTCATTTTATGGCCGTTTTTAGAAAACGCTAACCAAATAAATTCGGCATCTTTGGGCTCAACCAGTCCGTTTATAAACTCTACAATCAGGTCATTTACCTTATTGTATTCCAGTTGTGCCGTAGTTAACCGCGACTTTGATGATCTGTATATCTGTGGTTGTCCGTCCATTAATTAGTATTATGGTCCTTTCCGCCATTGATCATGTCAGACACAATTCCACTACCGTCTTTGCGTTCTGCCAATAACACGCCAAAAATATGTACTAATATAAATGCCAATATAAGGTACATGCAAAACCCGTGAACCTCTTTAACAGAATGGCGAATGGATTTGTATGCTGATAAAGCATCTTCGAAAGCGAGGAATAAACCAGTTACCACCATTACTATCAACAGCAGATAAAATACCGCATATATCGATTTCACGGTTAATTCGTGCGTGGCTATTTCTCTTTCCTTTTTAATAGTACTGAATTGATGATAAGCGCTTTTAATTTTTCGGATAAATTTTTGATCTGCTAACTGGAAAAACTCCAATACCAGCCTAAATACCAGTAAAGCCGCCAGCGCGTAACCAAAATAAATATGAATTCCCCAAACACTATCGCTCAAGGCATGTGCAGCAGTCCCCGCTTGATCATCATTTACAACTGTGCCCGACTTTTGAAACTCGGTCTTAATTGAATTAGCTGTGGCATGGTCATCAGTTATGGTAGCATTAATAAGCACCGTGATTAGCGAGCCGCTTATTGCAATTAAGTTTAGCCAGTGCCAAAGCCGTAGCGTGAAAGAATACTTTTTGATACTCGACGGATCCTGAACATCGCGCCGGGTTGGTTCTATAATAGCCATATGATATCTTACTTTGCTTTAAACATATAAGGCAAAACTGGAATAAAACTGAATTTATACAATGAGTCATCTAAAAAAAGTTGTCTGTTTTAGTTAATGCTTATTATGTGAATATTATAAAAACGCTTACGGCTAAAAACATCGAAAAATTTCTTTAAACATAAAATAAATTAAAAATGTTGCTCAGATAAAGTTTAATCCTTACTAAGCGTCCAAACATTTTCAATTACAGTAGCTTTTGGCAATCTTTAAATACCATTTGTGGGATACATGACTCTAAATGGACTTGGAATGCATCTATTGCAAATGACCATGGGGTACGGTTAACTTACCTTCAGCTATTTTACAAAATTTGATTGTTAGTGGAGCCGGAGGGATTTGTATTACCCTTATACAGCGCTGATATTCAATATTTTATAATGGATTAATTTCTTACTCACCGAAATACTCACCACTTTTTTAGTACAGATTAATTGCAAATCTTATAAAGATAAAGATACGACTTTTTGGATAATCATGCAATTAATGAATAGACAATTTGATTAGAGGTACTTGAAAAACTTATTTAAATCTTGTATTCAAGTAGTTATGTTATTTTTCAGTAATTATACTGGATTTAACGATACGCACATCAATTGATATTGAATATCAATCATCCTGGATTTACAATACCTTTACACCTGTGTACCTTTAACTTTTTAAAGTGCGACGGCGTTAAACCGGTTATCTTTTTAAATTGATTAGATAAATGCGCTACGCTGCTATAATGTAGTTTATAAGAAATCTCTGTAAGAGACAACTCATCATAAACTAACAATTCTTTCACACGCTCAATTTTGTGGGTTATGATATAGTGCTCAATGTTTATACCTACTGTTTCTGAAAATAAGTTAGCCAGGTAGGTATAGTTATGGTTTAACTTTTCGCTTAAGTGATCAGAGAAATTTATCTTTTCCGGCTCATCAGTGTAATGGATAAGCTCCACTATTACTTTTTTAATCTTCTCTATCAGGATGCTTTTTCTGCTATCCATTAACTCTAAGCCATATTTTAAAAGGGCTGCATTAAGTTTATCAATTTGAATCTTAGAAATATTCCCCAGTATTTCTATTTCCCCTAACTCCACAATAACACAATGTAGGGAAAGTTTTTTAAGCTCTTGCCTGACAATCATTTTGCAACGAATGCATACCATATTCCTAACGTAGAGCTTCATGATATTACCTGTTGATTATTTGAGCCGGTTAGATAGTTATCTGACTAAGATAATGAAGAGAGAATTCAGCTACTTGATAAAACTGTTTTGTACCGATCACATAAGTAGAAGCAGAAACATAGCTTAATGTTTCATTTTGAAAAGTTAAATATCGCTATAGGTTGTGAGAATACGAGAAAGTTAATGTGGAAGTGTGAATAATGTAACTTATTCGGTGAGTTATGTAACTCTTCTGAAAGACATAACCTCACCTTTACCACGCTTAATAGAGCTGCAATTGACCTGTTTTATTGATTTTAACTATTAGGGTTTGATAGGTGCTTCACAAAGCACTATAATATGCTTGACCATGGACAAAAAACGCATTGAATATAATCCTGAAAGCACAGAGATTGAAAAGGCTAAGTCGCACATCATTGTCGAGATCATCGAATATGTGCCCAATGCGGTAGTGATTAAAACGATCATCAAAAAATCCACAGGCAATATTAGTATGATGTCGTTCGATAGCGGCGAGGGGTTGACTGAAAAAACCTCGCCATTTGATGCTTTTGTGCAAATAATTGAGGGTGAGGCAGAGTTTGTTATTGACGGTGTTTCCAATCTTTTGAATACAGGACAGGGTATGATACTTCCGGCACATCTTTCTCATTTTATTAAACCCAACGGGCGTTTCAAAATGATCCAAACGATTATTAAAAGTGGTTATGAATAAGTTTATATGACCAAGATCATCAAATAATGTATTGATCATCAGATTTTTATCAACAGGCCGCGTATAACTTTGGAGCTAAGCTGCGCTAAACTAATATTAGACATACCTATGAAAAAAGAAAATCATATCAATACCTTATTTCTTGACATCGGCAGCATTTTGCTCACTAAGCCTTATTTCCGTGCTAATGAAAAAGCTTACTAAAGACTGCCTCCTTACCATAAATGGAGGTTCATCAAGTATAAAATATGCTTTATATGAAATTAAGGATACGCTTGATCAATTACTATCCGGCGAAATGGAAGGCATCGGAAGCGGTGATGCCAAACTCAGCTTTATACATTTAGAAAGTAGCCAAAGTCATCAGGTTAACATCCCTGTCGCTGACCACAATGAAGCCTCAAATTGGTTGATTAACTGGCTGGAAGAAAAAACAGAATTTATAAGGGTGAAGGCAATAGGGCACCGCATAGTACAGGGTATGGAACATACCGCGCCAGAAAAGATCACCGACAGGCTATTGAAAGAACTAAAGGACATAAGCCCTTATGATCCTGAACATTTGCCCGTCGAGATCAAGTTGATCGAAGTATTTAGAAAACGCTATCCGGATATTCACCAGGTAGCTTGCTTCGACACTTCTTTCCACGCATCAATGCCAGATATTGCCAAATTGATACCCATCCCGATAAAATACAGGGATAAGGGAATAAAGCGATATGGATTCCATGGTCTATCTTATTCCTACCTTATTGAAGAATTTAAACGTACCGAAGGAGCTGAAAAAGCAAAAGGAAAGATCATTATTGCCCATTTAGGCAGCGGTGCAAGTCTTGCCGCAGTAAAGAATGGCAAAAGCGTGGATACCAGCATGGGATTTACACCCGCATCAGGCTTAACGATGAGTACTCGTACCGGCGACCTTGATCCGGGCGTAGCCTGGTATTTACAAAAGTTTGAAAAGCTCACGCCTGCGCAATTTAATCACCTGGTCAATCATGAATCTGGTTTATTAGCCATATCGGGCACCACGGCAGATATGCAGGAACTACTCCAAATTCAAAATGATGACAAACGTGCCGCACAGGCCGTTGATTTCTTTTGCTACCAATGTATAAAATGGATAGGTGCATTTATCGCTGTGCTTGGTGGTTTGGATTCCTTTATATTTTCTGGAGGTATTGGCGAACATGCACCCGAAATACGGGGGCGAATTTGTACTGGGCTACAATTTTAGGGATTGAATTGGATAAAAATAAAAATAAAAACAGTGATGCCGTTATTTCAACCGATGCCAGCAAGGTATTGGTCAGAGTGATCAAAACCAATGAAGAATTAATGATCGCGAGATCAGTATGTACTATTTTGAATTACAACATTAAACAATAAATAAAATGGAAACCCTATTG